>CAQVQZ010000016.1 GCA_948902155.1 uncultured Oscillibacter sp. | reverse complement strand
GCTACGGGACCATTGAGTACCAGTTCAGCCGCTCCGTCAAGGGGACCTTTGACGATGTGGCGCTGAACATCGGGGACCTGAGCGACTTCGAGGAATGGGGCTACCAGACGGCGGACGGGACCACGGTCACCCTGGGCCTGGGAGCCCGGAACCGCTCCCTGATTTTGGCGGACCTGGGGGACAGCTTTATCCTGGTGAACGTGCTGACGGGACGGGAGGGAGACGACACCTTCTCCTCCGGGGGCATCGGCTGGGCAGAGCTGGAGGAGCTGGCGGACAGCTTCCGCTACTCCGCTCTGACCCCGGTGAAGGAGCCGGACCTGGACGCCATTCTGGAATCCAATGACCGTTACATGGAGGCGCTGCAAAACCAGCCCGTGGAGACGCTGCCGTCGGAGTCCGAGGACCCGCTGTACACCCGGACGGGCATCCAGAGCGACGTGGCGAAAGATTTCGTGCTCCTGCTGGCGGAGCGCATCGAGGACGGACGGAAGGAGGAAGTAGCGGACCTGCTGGTCTACCCCGCTCAGGTGGAAGTCAGCGCCGGGACCTTTACGGTGAACTCGGCGGAGGAATTTCTGCCCTACTATGACGAGGTCATTGGGCAGAACCGGCTGGGGCTGTCCACGGCCATGACCTGGGAGCCCGCCCCGGCGGAGTTCCAGATTTTCAGCGACGGCAGCGGCCTTGCCTCTGTTGCGGACGGGGCCGTGTGGTTCGGGTTGGTGGAGGACGGCGTTATCCGGGTCTTTACCATCCAGACGGACCAAGCCGCCGTCCGGGCCGTAGGCGGCGGGGAAATCACCCAGGATACCGGGGACGACCTCTATGTGTCCCTGTCCCTGGACGAGGGACGGGCGTTTGTCCTGGATCTGGCGGACCTGGTGGACGGCGGGGAGCGAGAGGAAATTGCGGACCTCCTGGCCTACCCGGCCCAGGTGACGGCCCCCGGCGGCGCGTGGGTCGTGAACACGCCGGAGGAATTTCTGGAGCACTACGACGAGACAATAGGAGGCAACGGTCGGGGAACCCTGGCGGCGGACCTCCGGGCGGACCCGGAGCCTGTTTTGGACGGGAGCGGGGATTTGGCTTCCGCCGGAAACGGAACGGTGTGGTTTGACCGGGGAGAGGATGGGGAGCTTAGAATCTTCTCCCTTCAGTCGGATGTGTGGCAGTGGAGCGTCCGGTATTGGGGAGAGCGGTGACGCGGTGTTCTCCGGCCCCATGGATATGAAAGACCCCGAAGGGGTGGGCGGCTTGCCGTCCGGCCTTCGGGGTCCTTTTATACAGTCAACGCAGTTGAAAAGAAGTAAAACTTCTTTTCAGCATGCGTTTCCTATGAAGTCAGGCACAGTAAACCGCATAAGCGGCTTGAGGTACTGCTTTACAGCGCCTCGCTGAAAAAAATCCTTTGGATTCCTTTCAACTGTGCTGACTATAGTGCGCTGGTTTTTCGAAATTCTATTGTAAAAATGCCGGAGAGCAAGTCCGGTTTGGGCGTTTTTTCAGCCTCCAACGCTACCTTTACCCCCTCCCCGCCAGCCGCGCCAGCACGGCCCGGAACTCCTCCGGCAGGGGACAGCTCAGCTCCACCGCCTCCCCCGTCCGGGGGTGCCTGAACCGCAGCCCCACGGCGTGGAGGCACTGCCCCTGCAAGCCGGGAACTGCTTTCTTGGCCCCATACACCGTATCTCCCAAAATAGGCCGCCCCAGATAGGCCAGATGCACCCGAATCTGATGGGTCCGCCCGGTCTCCAGCCGGCAGCGCAGATGCGTGTGCCCGGAAAACCGCTCCAATACCTCCCAGTGGGTGACGGCGGGCCGTCCGCCGGGAACCACGGCCATCTTCTTCCGCTCCGCGGGATGCCGCCCGATGGGCGCGTCCACGGTCCCCGCGTCCTCCCGGAAGCCCCCCACGGCCACGCACTCGTAGGTCCGGGCCAGACTGTGGTCCTGGAGCTGAGCGGCCAGGGCCTGGTGGGCGAAATCGTTCTTGGCGGCGATGATCAGCCCTGAGGTATCCCGGTCGATCCGGTGGACGATGCCGGGCCGCAGGGTCCCGCCCACGCCGGAAAGGCTCCCCCCGCAGTGGAACAGCAGGGCGTTGACCAGGGTGCCGTCGGGGTGCCCCGGCGCGGGGTGGACCACCAGCCCCTTGGGCTTGTTGACCACGATAACGTCTCCGTCCTCATAAACCACGTCCAGCGGAATATTCTGAGGCAGGGCGTCCATGGGCTCCGGCTCCGGAAGCTCAACGGTCAGAACCTCCCGCCCCCCGAGCCGGTAGTTCTTCGCCAGAGCCCGCCCGTCCACCAGGACCCGGCCCTCCTCCAGCAGCCGCTGGACGGCGGAGCGGGTGAACCCCTCCAGTTCCCCCGCCAGCCAGGCGTCCACCCGGACCCCGGCGTCAGTCTCCGCCGGACGGAGCGTCTTCGTTTCCATGGGCTTTCTCCTTCTTGTCGTACTTCTCGTAGAACCACTGGTAGTAGATCAGCCCCAGCACGCAGCCGCAGACGATGCACATGTCGGCCACGTTGAACACCGGGTAGTCGATAAACTGGAAGTTGAACATGTCCACCACGTACCCCAGCCGGACCCGGTCCCAGATGTTCCCCAGCCCGCCGGAGACGATGAGGCACCCCGCCAGCACCCCCAGGGGATGCCGGACGGCCTTCCGGACCAGCAGCGTCAGGATGACCAGCACGATGCAGCTGGTGGCGGCCACCAGCAGCCAGCGCATCCCGGAGAAGCTGGACCAGGCCGCGCCGTAGTTGTGGACGGTCCGCAGCTCCACCACGCCCGGCAGGAGGGGGCGGGTCTGGCCCAGGGGGAGGGTGGCGGAGACGTAGCGCTTGACCCCCTGGTCCAGCCCCAGCAGGGCCAGCCCCAGCAGGGCGGATAGGACAGTAGCGAGCATAACGCATACTCCTTTGCATAGTTGCTTCCTGACAGTTTACACGTTTCCGGCGGGAAAAGCAATGCGAAATCAGGAACCGTGGAGAAAAATGGAGGAATGTTTTGCCTTGTCTTGAAAAAAAGCTTGTATCTGCGGCGAAATATGATATAATATCAGACATCCAAAATTTCGTTTTCGAGAATTTCGCTAATATAGAAGTGTCCTTTTTCCCGGAAAAACAAGCCGAAAAAGACCTTTACAGGCCCATTCAAGCGGGTTTTTATGGAAAAAACGGAAGAAGCTGGGAGGAACGAGCCATGAGCAGACTGGAAGCCGCCGTTGCGGCCTGCATCGAGGAAATTACGGAGATCCGGCGGGACATCCACCGCCATCCCGAGACCGGCTGGAAAGAGGAGCGGACCTCCGCCCTGGTCCAGAAAAAGCTGAAGGAATACGGCGCGGACGAGGTCCTGACCCCTGCGGCCACCTCCGTGGTGGCCCTGATCAAGGGCCGGGCGGGCGAGGGCCGGTGCGTGGCCCTCCGGGCGGATATGGACGCCCTGCCCATGCCCGAGGAGACGGGCCTCCCCTTCGCCAGCGAGACCCCCAACGTCATGCACGCCTGCGGCCACGACATGCACACCGCCTGCCTGCTGGGCGTGGCGAAGGTGCTGTGCGGCATGCGGGACGAGTTCAAGGGCTCCGTGAAGCTGATCTTCCAGCACGCCGAGGACGTGCAGCCCGGCGGCGCGAAGGAGATCGTGGCGGCGGGCGCGCTGGAGAACCCCCATGTGGACGCCATTTATGCCATCCACATGCTGCCCGACGAGAAGGAAGTGGGCAAGGTCTGCATGCGCTCCGGCGGCATGTGTACCTCCGTGGACATTTTCGACGTGACCATCACGGGCCGGGGCGGCCACGGCTCCACCCCCCACCTCACCAACGACCCCCTGCTGGCCGCGTGCCAGATGATCACCATGATGCAGCAGATCGTGGCCCGCCGGGTGGACCCCCTGGAGACGGGCATCGTCACCGTCGGCGGCATCCACGGCGGCGCGGCTCCCAACGTCATCCCGGAGAAGATCACCTTCACCGGCGTGAACCGGGCCTATAACGAGGAGGTCCGCCACCAGATCCGGGAGCAGATGATGGACATCGGCCGGGGCATCGAGGCCATTTCCGGCTGCAAGGTCGAGGACGACTACCGGGACGGCTACCCCGCCCTGGTGAACGACGCGGCCCTGGTAAATCTGGCCCGGGAGGCCGTGTCCGAGGAGCTGGGCCCGGATTCCATCATCGAGCTGGAGCGCCCCATGAGCTTCAGCGAGGACTTTGCCGTGTACAACGTCGTGGGCGGCGTGCCTGCGGCGGAGTTCATGATCTGCGCCGGGCACGGCGGCGGCCAGGTGTATCCCCTCCACAGCCCCAAGTGCATCCTGCTGGAGGAGGCCATGCCCTACGCCATCCGCACCCTGCTCTGCGTGGCCCTGAAATACCTGGCCACGCGCTGACCCCGTATTCCCACGCGGAGGCGGCGGGGCCGGAAAGTCCTATGCGGCAGAGCTTTTCCGGCGTTTACCCCCTCCGGGTTGTGAATAAAACATTTTAGAGGAGGAAGAAAATGTATAACTTTATGCTTGCATTCGTGGCATGCGCCGCCGCCTATATCATCGGCGAAGTCGTGTCCACCCTGACCAAGGCATGGGTTCCCTCGGTTTTCGTCACGGCCATCGTCATGCTGATCGGCTATTGGACCGTGTTCCCCGTGGAGATGATTTCCGAGTCCAACCTGATTCCCTTCGGCAGCACCATCGGCATTTACCTCTGCCTGACCCACATGGGCACGGTTATCAGCATCAAGCAGCTGATTGACCAGTGGAAGACCGTTGTGGTCTGCCTGGCGGGCCTGGCGGGCATGTGCGCGCTGTGCCTGACCATCTGCCCCCTGCTCATGGATAAAGCCTATGTCATTTCCGGCCTGCCCCCGCTGACCGGCGGCATCATCGCCGCTGTCACCATGCAGGAGGCCGCGAATGCCAAGGGACTGGCGGACGCCGCCCTGTTCGCCATCGCCATGTACTGCGTCCAGGGCTTCGCCGGTTATCCCCTCACCGCCGTCTGCCTCCAGCTGGAGGGCAAGAAGATGCTCCAGGGCTTCCGCTCCGGCGACCTGAAGACGGTTGCCGCCTCCAACAAGGTGGACGCCGTCAACGGCAAGCTGGAGACCGCCTCCGCCCCCAAGGCCAAGCTGATCCCCCCCCTGGGCGCGAAGTGGAACTCCAACGCGGTGATCTTCCTGCGCCTGGGCATCGTGGGCTGGCTGGCTACTTTGGCCGGAACCGTTACGTTTCCCGTGATCAACATGAAAATCAGCGGCGCGGTCTGGGCCCTGATCTTCTCCGTCATCGCCACCACCATCGGCTTCCTGGAGGAGGATTCCCTGAATAAGGCCCACTCCTACGGCATCGTCATGTTCGCCCTGATGATGTACGTGTTCGACGGCCTGAAGACCGCCACTCCCGCGATGCTGGCGGGCGTCATTCTCCCCATGATCATCCTGATCGTCATCGGCGTGTTCGGCATGGGCGTGCTGTGCTTCATCGTCGCCAAGATTCTGAAGATGCCCTTCCTGCTGGCCTACGCCACGGCTCTGACGGCGCTGTACGGCTTCCCGCCCAACGCCATCATCACCGAGTCCGTCTGCACCGCTCTGGCGGAGAACTCCGAGGAGAAGGAATTCCTCATGAGCCAGATGTTCCCCCCGATGATCGTCGGCGGCTTCACCACCGTGACCATCACCTCCGTCATCATCGCCGGCGTCTTTGCCGGGATGCTGTAAGATTCCAGAAAAACCCTGCTGTTGCAGTCTCTCCTTTCCGGGAAGGCGGGAGAGTCCTGGGGGCTTTTTGCCGCAGGTTTGATACATATCGGATATGTATTTGGGAGACTCCAGGAGGCGGAAGCCCTGAAAGGAAATCCGTCGCACATCCCGGAAAATCGCGCGCTGCATAGCAAAACCCGGTTATGATTGCTGCCCCCAGAGTCCGCCTGCCGGGCTCTGGGGAGCTTTCTAAAAAAGGAAAGGAGCAAGAACACCCATGGAATTGAAAGAAACTGCGGCCAAGTACGAACCCTATCTGATTGAACAGCGCCGCTGGTTCCACGCGCACCCGGAGTACAGCCGGGAAGAGTTTGAGAGCTGCAAGCACATCCGTGCCGAGTTGGACAAGATCGGCGTGGAGTGGCGTCCCTGCGGCATGGAGACGGGCACCCTGGCCACCATCCATGGCGCGAAACCCGGCAAGACCATCCTGCTCCGGGCGGACATGGACGCTCTGAGGGTCCGGGAGGAGACGGGCCTGGAGTATGCCAGCCAGAACGAGGGCCTGATGCACGCCTGCGGCCACGACTGCCACATGTCCATGCTGCTGACCGCCGCCCATGTGCTGAACGACATGAAGGAGGAGCTTTGCGGCACGGTAAAGCTGGCCTTCCAGCCCTCCGAGGAGATCGGCGGCGGAGCCAAGGCCATGATCGCCGAGGGCGCCGTGGAGGGTGTGGACGGCTACTTCGCCATCCATGTCTGGGCGGACGTGCCCTCCGGCAAGGTTTCCGCCGAGCCGGGCCCCCGCATGGCGTTTGCCGACATGTTCAAGATCCATGTCACCGGCAAAAGCTGCCACGGCGCGCAGCCCCACCAGGGCGTGGACCCTGTGGTGGTGTGCAGCCAGATGGTGAACGCCATCCAGACTCTCGTGAGCCGGGAAGTGGACCCCAACCAGCCCGCCGTGGTGACCGTCGGTCAGATCAGCGCGGGCACCAGCTGGAACGTGGTGCCGGAGAAGGGCTTCCTTCAGGGCACCACCCGCGGCTTCGACCCGGGCGTGCGGCAGCAGCTGGAGGACGCGCTGAGACGTGTGGTGAAGTCCGTGGGCGAGACCTACCGGGCCGAGGCGGAGCTGGAATGGATTCCCATCGTTCCCGCGGTCGTCAACCACGAGGGCATGACGGCCCTGGCGGCGGAGGCCGCGAAAAAGGTCATGGGCCCCGACTCGCTGTATCACTACGACAAGACCAACGGCGCGGAGGACACGGCGGATTTCATCGAAAAGGTCCCCGGCGCGATGGCGTTCCTGGGCGTGGGCAGCGAAGCCTGCGGCGCGGTTTGGCCTCAGCATAACTCGAAGTTCTGCGTGGACGAATCCGCCCTGATCGACGGCGTGAAGCTCTACGTTCAGGTGGCTATGGACCACAACGCACAGTAATTTAAGGAAAAAAGGTGTTATTTATGAATCTGAATCAAGCCGCTGAAGCCGCGAAGGACTATCTCATCGAACAGCGCCGCTGGTTCCACCAGCATCCGGAGGTCAGCGAGAAGGAATTTGAGTCCTGCAAGCGCATCCGCGCGGAGCTGGACAAGATGGGCGTGGAGTGGCGTCCCTGCGGCCTGGAGACGGGCACCCTGGCGACCATTCACGGCGCGAAGCCCGGCAAGACCATCCTCCTCCGGGGCGACATGGACGGCCTGACGGTCCAGGAGGAGACGGGCCTGGAGTACGCCAGCGAGGTCCCCGGCGTGATGCATGCCTGCGGCCACGACTGCCACATGTCCATGCTGCTGACCGCCGCCAAGCTCCTCAACGAGCTGAAGGACGACCTGTGCGGCACGGTCCGCCTGGCCTTCCAGCCCGCCGAGGAAGTAGCCACCGGCGCGAAATCCATGATCGCCGATGGCGCTCTGGAGGGCGTGGACGCCTGCTTCGCCCAGCACGTCTGGGCCGACGTGGACGCGGGCAAGGTCTGCATCGAGGCCGGTCCCAAGATGGCCGCCGCCGACTGGTTCTTCATCGACATCCAGGGCAAGGGCAGCCACGGCGCGGCCCCTCACCAGGGCGTCGACGCGGCCACCGTGTCCGCCGCCATGGTAGAGGCCATTCAGACCATCGTCAGCCGGGAAGTGGACCCCAACCAGCCCGCCGTCATGACTGTGGGCGTGGTCAACGTGGGCACCCGCTGGAACGTGGTCCCCGAGTACGCCCACATGGAGGGCACGGCCCGCTGCTTCGACCCCGGCGTGCGCCGGCAGCTGGAGGACAGCCTCCGCCGCATCGTGAAGTCCGTGGGCGAAGCCTACCGGGTGGATACCAAGCTGGAGTGGCGCTATATCGTGCCCCCGGTGTGCAACGACCCCGCGATCTCCGATATCGTGGCGGGCGCGGCGAAGAAGGCCATCGGCCCCGACGCCCTGGCCAGCTACGACAAGACCAACGGCGGCGAGGACTTCGCCTATTTCATGGAGAAGGTCCCCGGAGCCGTGGCGTTCCTGGGCATCCGCAACGAGGCGTGCGGCGCGGTGTGGGTGAACCACTCCGGCCACTTCTGCGTGGATGAGTCCGCCCTCATCAACGGCGCGAAGCTCTACGTGCAGGCCGCCATGGACTTCAACGCCCAGTAACAAACCGACAGGCGGGACGCGTCGTCGCCCCGCCTGTTTTTCCCCGCCGCCCGGGCATGATTCCGGGGACGGCGGGAAATGCTGAACCAGAACACGATCCACCAACCGTTGCTCATATGAGCGGAAAGGGGTACGCTATGAATTTCAGACAGGCCGCCGAGGCCGCCGAGAGCTATATCATCGAACAGCGCCGCTGGTTCCACCAGCACCCGGAGCTGTCCCTGGAGGAGAAGGCGACTACCGACAGAATCCAGGCGGAGCTGGAGGGGATGGGCTATACCGTCCACCGCTATCCGGACTACAACGGCTGCTGGGCCATGCTGGACGGCGGCGAGGGCAAGACTGTGGCCCTCCGGGCCGACATTGACGCACTGCCCGTGGAGGAAAAGACCGGGCTGGCTTTCGCCAGCGAGAACGCGGGCGTGATGCACGCCTGCGGCCACGACTGCCACATCGCCATGCTGCTGGGCGCGGCCAAGCTGCTGATGGAGCACAAGGACGAAGTCCATGGTAAGGTCAAGCTGATTTTCCAGTCCGGCGAGGAGACCTGCCACGGGGCGGACTACTACGTGGAGCATGGGCTGATGGACGGCGTGGACGCCATCTTCGGCCAGCATATCTGGGGCAAGCTGGAGGAACCCTATCTGAACGTGGAGCCCGGCCGCCGGATGGCCAGCTGCGACAACTTCACCATCACCGTGGAGGGCCTCTCGGCCCACGGCACCCAGCCGGAGCTGGGGGCGGACGCGCTGATCGGCGCGGCGTCCATCCTGCTGAACCTCCAGACCTTTGTCTCCCGGAACAACAGCCCGCTGAACCCCCTGGTCGTCACGGTGGGCAAGATGCACGCGGGCCAGCGGTTCAACATCATCGCCAACCATGCGGTGATGTACGGTACTGTCCGGACCTTCGACGCCGCCTTCCGTATGACCGTTGAGGGCCATCTGCGCCGCATCGTCGAGAACACTGCCGCCGCCCTGGGCGTCAAGGCGAGCCTGGAATAC
The DNA here is from genome assembly GCA_948902155.1 of uncultured Oscillibacter sp. The sequence goes on along the minus strand of CAQVQZ010000016.1, from coordinate 10,506 downwards.
AACTACTATCTGAGTCCCCTCATCAACGACGACGATCTGCTGAACGAAGTGGCCCAGAAGGCCGCCGAGAAACTCTACGGCCCCGAGGCCACCAAGGAGCTGCCCATGGCCATGGGCAGCGAGGACTTTGCCCTGTTTGCCGACAAGGTCCCCGCCGTCTTCGGCTTCCTGGGAAGCCGGAACGAAGCCCTGGGCTACACCGCCGGCAACCACAACGACTGCTACACGGTCAACGAGGAAGTGCTGAAGCGGGGCGCCGCCATGTACGCGCAATTCGCCGTCGATTACCTGGAGGCGGCAAACAACTGAGAGAAAACGGGCGGCTGACAGCCGCCCGTTTTTGCGTGACCCCAGGCCATAGAAGGAAAGCTTGCTTTACCTCCTTTGAGAAGGGAGGCGGCACGCCTTTGGGCCCCCGCAAAATCGAAGATTTTGTGGGGAGAGGAGGAAGGAATGGAGCGGGTGGAGTCGCCGCCCGAAGGGCGGCGACGGAACAGAGCAGAATTTCTTCCGACGGTGTGACGGAGGATTGTCGCAGGGATTTCCTTTTATTTCCTGTCTTGCAATAGAAGAGAGTCCCTGCGGACAATCCCCACCGCCCTTCGGGCGGAGCCCCTTTCAAAAGGGGCCTTTTTCTTTCCTGCTTAACGGAATGCCATTGGTTGACAGCCGCCCGTTTTTGGGATTCCCCTTGAAAGATTTGTCGGTTTGTGGTAATATCATTTTTACAATGAACTTCAAGAAAAGGGGAGAACACCTTTTATGGCTGAGGAAACGACCAATCCCGTACAGACGGCTCCCGAACAAGCGGCTCCTCCTGACCAAACGCCTCCCGTCCAGGCGGTTCCGCCCGCCCCGGCGGCTCCCGAAAAGCGCCGGGAGAGCAACGCCCTTCTGATTTTCCTGACGGTGCTGCTGATTCTGGTGGGCATTGCCGACCTGGTTTTGTGGAGCGTCGCGGGCTACCAGCTCCTGCGGAAAGCCCAATTCGGCGGCGTCAGCGAACCGGTCCAGACCGTCTCCGCCGGAACGCTGGCGCAAAGCGCCTCCGGAGGCGAGAAGAACCGGGAGACGCTGGGAGCGTATATTCAGGAGATGCCTGAGGCAGAAAAACTGTAGGCCGCGATTACCGACGCACGCTGTTCCCCTGTTAGCGAAACAGAATGTCTCACTGAAGAACTGACAAAGGCCCCGCCTCCCGGCGGGGCCTTCGATTACGTTCAGGCAGGAATTTCCTCCTTGGTCACCAGCAGCTTGCTGTCCTCCACCGTCAGCGCGGCGGTGTCGCCTTCCTTGAGGGTGCCGTCCAGCATCCGCTCCGCCACGGCGTCCTCCACCTTGCTCTGGATGCAGCGCCGCAGGGGCCGTGCGCCGTACTTGGGGTCGTACCCCTCCCGGACCAGCTCCGCCACGGCCTCTTCGCTGGCGTTCAGGTGGAGCCCCATGGCCTCCATCCGGGCGGAAACGGTATCCAGCATCCGCCGGGCCACCTCGTGGATGTCCTCCTCGGTCAGCGCCCGGAAGACGATGATGTCGTCGATGCGGTTCAAAAACTCCGGCCGGAAGGTCTGCCGCAGCTCCGCCATAACGGTTTCTTTGGCCTGCTGGAACTTCTTTTCAGCGTCGTCCGCCGGAGCCTCCTCGTGGGTGAAGCCCAGCCGGGTCCCCGCCGTGGTGAGGCTCTTGGCCCCGATGTTGCTGGTCATAACAATGACGGCGTTCTTGAAGTCCACCGTCCGCCCCTGGGAGTCGGTAATCCGCCCGTCGTCCAGAATCTGGAGCAGGATGTTCCAAACGTCCTCGTGGGCCTTCTCGATCTCGTCGAAGAGCACCACGGAATAGGGCTTCCGCCGGACCCGCTCGGTGAGCTGTCCGCCCTCCTCGTGGCCCACGTAGCCCGGCGGGGAGCCGATGAGCCGGGAAACCGTGTGCCGCTCCATATACTCGGACATATCGATTCGAATAATAGCGGACTCATCCCCGAACATGGCCTCCGCCAGGGACTTGCACAGCTCCGTCTTGCCCACGCCCGTGGGGCCCAGGAAGAGGAAGGAGCCGGTAGGCCGCTTGGGGTCCTTGAGGCCCACCCGCCCCCGGCGGATGGCCCGTGCCACGGCCCGGACGGCCTCGTCCTGGCCCACCACCCGCTTGTGGAGGATTTCCTCCATCCGCAGCAGGCGGCTGCCCTCGTCCTCGGTGAGCCGGGTGACGGGGATGCCGGTCCACCCCGCCACCACGGCGGCGATGTCCTCGGTGGTGACGGGACGGTGCTGCCGGGGGCTGTTCCGGCGCTTCTCCCGCTCCTGCTCCACCTGGTCCTGGTAGTTGCTTTCGATGTCCCGCAGCTGGGCGGCGGTCTCGAAGTCCTGCCGCTGAATGGCGGCCTCCTTGTCCTTGGCCAGGGCGGCGATCTTCTCCTCCAGGGATTTCAGCTCGGGGGAGATCTCCTCCTGCTCCATGCGGACCCGGGAGGCGGCCTCGTCCATCAGGTCGATGGCCTTGTCCGGGAGGAAGCGGTCGGAGATATACCGGGCGGAGAGGGAGACGGCGGCCTCCAGGGCCTCGTCGGTGAGCTGGAGCTTGTGGTGCTGCTCGTACTTCTCCCGGAGGCCCTTCAGAATCTCCAGGCTGGCCTCCTGGCTGGGCTCGCCCACCTGGACGGGCTGGAAGCGGCGCTCCAGGGCGGCGTCCTTCTCGATATACTTCCGGTACTCGTTCAAAGTCGTGGCCCCGATGACCCGAATCTCGCCCCGGCCCAGGGCGGGCTTGATGATGTTGGCGGCGTCCACGGCCCCCTCGGCGCTGCCGGCTCCCACAATGGTGTGCAGCTCGTCGATGAAGAGGATAACGTCCCCGGCCTTCCGGACCTCCTCCAGCGCCTTCTTGATGCGCTCTTCGAACTCGCCCCGGTACTTGGTCCCGGCCACCATGCCGGAGAGGTCCAGGGAGAGGATGCGCTTGTCCAGCAGGTCGTCGGGCACGTCGCCCATGACGATCTTCCGGGCCAGGCCCTCGGCGATGGCGGTCTTGCCCACGCCGGGCTCGCCGATGAGGCAGGGGTTGTTCTTGGTCCGCCGGGAGAGGATTTGAATCACTCTCTGAATCTCGCCGTCCCGGCCCACCACGGGGTCCAGCTTGCCGTTCCGGGCGTCGGAAGTCAGGTCCCGGGTGAACTCCCGGAGGGTCTTGCCCCCCGCGCCGCCGTTGTTCCCGGCGGATTTGTCCTCCCTGGGAGCGGAGGGCTGGCGGTTCTGGGGCCGCTGGTTCAGCTTCTGCATCAGGGCGGTGTAGAGGGGCCGGGCGTCCACCCCCGCAGTGCGGAGGATGCGCACGGCCATGTTGTTGCCCTCCCGCAGCAGCCCGGCCAGCAGGTGCTCGGAGCCGACGAAGGCGCTGCCGCCCCGGACGGCGTCCTCCACGGCGATTTCCACCACCCGGCGGGCCCTGGGAGTCAGGCCCTGGGCGGGGTTGCTGCCGGGGAGGCCCGCGCCCACGCTCTTTTTGATGATCTGGACGATCATGTCGTCGGTCAGGCCGGACTCCAGGAGGACGTCGCGGGCGACGCCCTGCTCCTCCCGGATGAGGCCCAGCAGCAAATGTTCGGTGCCCACGTACCCGTGGCCCAGCTCGCCCGCGGCCTCCTGGCTGAGGCGCAGGGCCTCCTCCGCGCCGGGACTGAATTTTTTCTCATTCATGTGTATGACACTTCCTTTCAAAAGGGTTCCGGAAACCTCCGGAAATCTTCCGTTTCACTCGAAATAGTGACTTTAAAGCCAGGGATTTTGCAAAACTCTCCCGCCCGTTTTAGGAGGGATTCTGTTCCAGGCTGCGGATCTGGTCCCGCAGCTCTGCGGCCCGCTCGAAGTTCTCCTCGCCGACGGCCCGCTGCATTTCCATCCGCAGGGCGTTGAGCTGGCGGGTCTTGGAAAGCTGGTTCTGTTCCCCCTGCTCCAGGAGGGTATCCTGGGGCTTGGAAGCCTCCTGCTCCGCCGGAGCGCCCAGGGCGGGCATGTCGGAGAAGAAGTCGTCAAAGGGGTCGTCCAGCATCCGCATTCCCCGGCCGAGAAGGGAGGGGAAGGGGGAGAAGAAGTCGTCGAAGAGGCTGTTGCCGAAGAAGCCCCGCATCATGCGCTGGCTCTGGGCGGCCAGCTTCTGGGAATAGCCCAGCTTGGCGGCGCAGTCGGCGCAGAGATGGCGTTCGGTGACGTTGCCGTTGACGTTGCTCTGGTAAACAAAGGTAACCTCATTCTTACCACAATTATCGCATTTCATAATCAATACCTCCAATATATCCCAAGTGTTTTTGGTGAGCAAATTCAGCGCCATTCTAGGGCCTGTTCACATAAGCCCAAACACACGTCTTTCCGGCAAATTTTGCCGACTGCCGCGTTAAAAATTTTTGACGTACGACAGTACGCCTGCAAATTTTTGCCTTGCATTCGGCAAAATTTGCTCGGAAATCCGCGTATTTGGTTTATGTGAACAGGCCCTAGTATATGGCGAAGCCCCGGTTTCAACCCGCATCCGTTTGGCGGTCCGCCTTCGCACGTTCCAACGATAGGACTGCGAATGCAGGGGCGAGCATCAACCGCCCGGTTCCTCAAGAACCTGAGCGCTTCCGGGGCACAGGCGGCCAGCAGCCGCCCCTACGGCGGAGTACCATCGGCAGACGGTCCATAACCGGGATGTTTTCCGCCTAAACCTGCAAAATCAGGACATTTTTCAAGATATCCGCCCGCACCTGGTCCCGGAGTTCCCGGGGCACGGCGTTCAGGGACTTGTCGCCTACGGCGGCCAGCAGGGTCCGGGCCAGGTCCTCCTCCAGCGCCCCGGCCTGGGCCAGGTTGCTGAGGATGGCCCTGGCGGAGGGAAGGTCCACCTCCCCGCCCAGGGAGTTGATGACATGCATCAGCAGGGTCTCCCGGTCCACCTGGACGCGGGTGATGCGGATGTACCCGTTTCCGCCCCGGCGGCTCTCCACGATATAACCCCGCTCCGGCGAGAACCGGGTGGACATCACGTAATTGATCTGACTGGGCACGCAGTTGAACCGCTGGGCCAACTCGCCGCGCTGGATTTCCAGCACGCCGTCGCCGCTTTCATCCAGGCAGTCCTGCAAAAAGCTGGCGATCAAATCTGAAATCCCCATAGGGTTGCCTCTTTTCTAATTGATATTGTCAATTTGACCTTGACTATCTTTGATGTTCCTGATGATGCTAGTATAGCACGGCCGGTCAGAATGTCAAGGGGTATTCTTTGACTTTCTTTGATGTTTGTGAAAACAAATTGTGAACGGTTTGGGTTTTCGGGAAAAGATGCGCCGTCAAGGAGCCGCCGAATCAGTCCCTGCACGCATCTTCACGCCATAAATTTCCGACAAATATTGCCGGAAAAGCTTGAAACTTGACAGAATTCCTGGGTTTTCACACCTTGCTATGGAAAATTTCCGACGCAAATCTGTGCGCGTTGATTTAATCAGGTGCTCTGTTATGAAAATTTTCCTGCCGGGTGTTTTACAAACCTCTTGCATTTTTCCCAGAGTATGCTACAATGGGGATACAATTCTAATGGAGGTGCATCCCATGGCCTATAAGATTACTTCTGCCTGTGTGAGCTGCGGCGCTTGCGCTGACGCCTGCCCCGCCGGCGCCATCAGCCAGGGCGATGATTCTTACGTCATCGACGCCGCTGCCTGCCTGGACTGCGGTTCCTGCAGCGACACTTGCCCCAACGGCGCCATCGTCCCCGAGGAGTAAGAACCAGCTACATAAAAAACCCCGTAAGCTTTCGCTTGCGGGGTTTTTTATTATTTAGGCAACGCTGGAAAACGGGCCGGGTTTGGCGCAGTTTTCGCCGTCAGGCGGAAACGGAACGGAGCGGGATTTCTTCCGATGGCGACGGCGAAAGCAGTGACTGAGGGTTTCGCTTTCAACTGCCGGTCTTCCGAAAAAACCACCCATGCAGGGGCGGCTACTTGCCGCCCGCGTTTCCGCAAGCGCCAGGGTCAAAAGAGTGGGGGACTGGAAAATGACGGAGGAAACCCTCCGTCATTTTCTTCGCAAATGCCACCTCCCTTTTCAAGGGAGGTAAGGAAGGATTTCCTCAACCGGATGACCTTGGAGTTGGATGGAGCGGGTTTTTGGGCGGGCGTGGGTTGGCATGAAAATTGCGAAAATTGCACAAGTGGGAAATTGGGGCGGTTTGGCGGGTTATGGAGGAGATTTGGGGAAAAACGGGGGGAAATCGGGGAGAAGTTGGGGGTGTTCGGAGATTGTTCACAAATCAGAGGCCGGTGAGATCAAAGGCCGGGGTGTATTCCTCTTTGGCGGAGGTCCGCTCCTGGGTGTAGCCGTCGGTGACGCCGCAGTTTTCCATGTATGTCTGGGCCGCCCGGTACTCCGAACGGGTCACATGGCGGGCCAGCCGGCCCTCCGCGCCGGGCTGGGGGGTGTACTGGCTCATGAGGGAGAACAGGACCTCGCCGGGACGGAAGGTCTCCGACACCCAGTCGATCACCCGGCGGGTGTTCTCCAGCTCTCCCGGCAGGAGCAGGTGGCGGATCAATACGCCGGATTTTAACAGGCCGTTTTCCATACGGTATGGACCGGTTTGACGGAACATTTCCCGGATGGCCTCCGTCGCGCGGTCGAAATAGTCCGCCGCGCCGGAGTAGGCTTGCGCGGGACCCGGCAGGGCGTATTTCAGGTCCGGCAGGTAGATTTGAACGCGGCCCTCTAAAAGGCGGAGGGTCTCCACGCGCTCGTAGCCGCCGCAGTTCCACACCACGGGAACCGTCCAGGGGGCGTCGCCCAGGGCCTCCAGCACCGCCGGGGTGAAATGGGAGGGCGTTACCAGGTCCAGACAGGCCACGCCCTGGGCGGTCAGGTCCTGGAAAATCTCCCGGAGGCGGGAGACGGATACCGGCTTGCCTGTGCCGCCCTGGGAGATGGGTTTGTTTTGGCAGTAAGAACAGCGGAGATTGCAGCCGGAGAAAAACACCGCTCCGGCTCCGTGCTCGCCCACCAGACAGGGCTCCTCCCACTGGTGGAGCATGGCGCGGGCTACGACGGGCGTGGACGGCATGGCGCACACGCCGCCGGGACGGTCCTCCGTCCGCTCCGCCCGGCAGAGGCGGGGGCACAGCGTGCAGATCATAGGGGCGCGAAGTCCGGGCCCAGATTGCCCTCCATCCAGTGGCGGCGGCAGAGGCCGATGTATTTGTCGTTGGCCCCCAGGACTACCTGCTCGCCCTCCTTCAGGACCTTGCCCTGCTCGTCGAAACGGGCGTTGAAGGTGGCCTTCTTGCCGCACCAGCAGATGGTCTTGACCTCCTCGATCTTGTCCGCCATGACCAGGAGGGCGTAGCTGCCGGGGAACAGTTCTCCCTTGAAGTCCGCCCGGAGGCCGTAGCACATGACGGGGATGTCCAGGTCGTCCACGATGTGGACCAGATGCATGACCTCGCCGCGAGAAAGGAACTGGGCCTCGTCCACGATGATGCAGGCGTTTTGCTGGAGCTCCATGATGGTCATCTTTTCCATCTCGTCGAAGTACACGCAGGGGTAGGTCAGGCCGATGCGGGAATAAACCATGTGGTCCTCGTCCCGGGCGTCCAGGCGGGGCTTGACCATCAGAGCCTTCTGGCCCCGCTCCTCGTAGTTGAAGCGGGCCATCAGGGCGTTGGCGGATTTGCTGGAGCCCATGGCTCCGTACTTAAAGTATAATTGCGCCATAAATATACAAAGAGCGATCGAATTCGACGGATTACTCCTCGCTCTCTTCCTCCTCTTTTGTTTCTTCGGGCACGGCGTAAAGGGTGGGGGGCTGCTCTTCCGGCATGTTGAATACCATCTTTTTGCAGTCCCGGCAGAGCCAGACGGTTTTGCAATAGCTGCTCCATCCACTGCCCTCGTCCAGCACGTTCATGCCGTCCAGGCTTTGGAAAAGCCTGAACATATAGACGCCGGGATACCAGCGGACAGCATCCCGCCCGCCGGTGAGATAGCCCTGCTCCATGTCCTGGCCGCACCAGGGACAGGGCTCCGGGGGGAGGCGCTTGGCCTCCTCTTTTTCTTTGGCCCTGGCCTTGCGGTCCTCGTTCCAGGCTTTCAGGCTGTCAAGGATTTCCCCTTTCGGCTCCTTGGCAGGGCGGGGTTTTTCAGGCTTGCGGTCCCAGGGGTCTTCGCTTTGCTTCCAGAATGACATGAGTGAATGATCTCCTATCTTCTATCTCGTATCTCCTATCTTGCGCTCCTGTCTCCTATCTCACGTTCGGCCTCTTCCGTGTACCGGGCAAAGGCCGAGGGGACGGCGTGGCGGGTCAGGGTGTCCGTCCAGGTGAAGCCCGGCGGGCCCTGGCCGGAGACTTCCAGGGTGTAGCCCGTCATGTGCCACTCCACATGGCTGAAAACGTGCTTCGCCGTCAGGCGGTTTTTCCAGGCTTTGGGTTCCAGGCTCCAGGACCGGAGGGCTTCTCCGGCGGCTTTTTCGTCCAGGGTCCCGTCTACGTTGGGGAACTCCCAGAGGCCGGCCAGGAGGCCGGAGGGCGGGCGCTTCCGGAGGGCAATTTGGCCGTTTCGGAGGAGGAGGAACACGGTTTTTTCCTCTATCCGGCGGGGCTTCTTGGGGGCCTTTACCGGGAGGGACTCCGCCGTGCCGCAGGACAGGCCCAGGCACAGGTCCCGGACCGGGCAGAGGAGGCACTTCGGCGGGCCGTTGGGGACGCAGACCGTGGCTCCCAGCTCCATGAGGGACTGGTTGAAAATGCGGATATCCGGCTCGGTTTCGGGGAAAATGGCCTGGATCTTGGCACGGATGTGCTGCTTTGTCTGGGGGGCGGAGACGTCGGAGGGGTCGTCCGTCAGGCGGGTAACCACTCGGAGGACGTTGCCGTCTACGGCGGCGCGGGGCTTGGCGAAAGCCGCCGAGGCGATGGCGGCGGCGGTGTAGTCCCCGACGCCGGGGAGGGCCAGGAGGCCGTCGTAATCATCGGGAAAGCCGTCTTGGGCGGCGACCTGCCGGGCGGCTTTTTGGAGGTTCCGGGCGCGGCTGTAGTAGCCGAGGCCCTCCCAGAGCTTTAAGAGCCGGTCCTCCGGGGCGGAGGCCAGGGCCTCCACGGTGGGGAAGGTTTCCAGAAAGCGGGCGTAATAGCCCAGGACCGCCGCCACGCGGGTCTGCTGGAGCATGATCTCCGAGACCCAGATGCGGTAGGGGTCCTGGGTCCTGCGCCAGGGGAGGTCCCGGGCGTTGGCGCGGTACCACGCCAGCAGGGGCGGGGGGAGGCTGGTGAGGGGAGTGGTTGTTTGTTTCATGGGGTGATTATAGCACAGATGGGGGGTGGGGACAAGGGGGAGGGTGGGAGATAGGAGATATGAGATAGGGGATAGGAGATGGCGGGGCGGGGGAATAAAAAGGCCCCTTTTGAAAGGGGCCCGCCCGGAGGGCGGTGGGGATTGTTTGCAGGGGGGTTCGTCGGTTGCCGTACTGGCTGTAGAAGGTAATCCCGGCGTTAAGCTCCACGCTTTTGTGATGCTCCGGCCGGGGAAACTGCCGGTTCCCTGTGCATTCCAAATCAGCCAGGCATCCCTTTGCGACCTCTGGGCGGCCAGACAAGTCGATTTTGACTGCGCCCCTGTCGCCCATGGAAAACTGTTTGCCGACCGGGCCTACGCGGATACGGCATGGGCGGAAACGCTCCGGAGCGGACGGGCAATCGAACTGATTACTCCCAGAAAGAAGAAGCCATCGGATACTTTACTCTCCGGCGACTGCTTGAACTCCTCTGTTGCTTCTTGCAGACAGCCTATTGAGTCTTTTTTCAATTGGCTGCAGATTAAATCCGGCATCCAATCCGCTTCCCATGTCCGCTCCCTTCCTGGTCTCTTTTCCTTATCTTTTCTTCTCTTGCTTTTTCCCTGCTCCTTCTTAGATAGTGTCTACAGGAAATAATTGGATGAACATTTGATCCCAAAATCTATATGAAGTCAAAACATTTTCGCAGTTTCCCAAAGAGGGCGATTTTGAAGAGTAGATAATAATAAGTTTATTTACACCAATCAGCGATAAGATATATGTGCATATTGTAAAAAAGCTCAGCCGCCGTTAGTCCCATATATTTCCTGTAGACACTATCTAGGTCCTACTATTGATTCGCACTTTGAAAGGGGCCTTTTTATTTCCTGCTTAACGGAATGACATTGGCCAGCCGCCGCCTCTCTTAAAAAAACGAAGGGGCTTCCGAATGTTCGGAAGCCCCTTCGGCCTTTTTGAATCACCGCTGTCCCTTGTCGTAGGGAATGCCCTCGGCCTTGGGGGCGCGGGACTTCTTGGATGTGAAAGCCAGCACCACCAGGGAGATGATGTAGGGCAGCATGTTGTACATTGCCGCCGGGAGGTTCAGCGCCTGGAGGAAGCCGAAGCCGGAATACACGTTGCCCAGGGCCCGGAAGAAGCCGAAGAGCAGCGCCGCCAGGGCGATGCGGGTGGGCTTCCACTGGCCGAAGATCA
>CAQVQZ010000015.1 GCA_948902155.1 uncultured Oscillibacter sp. | reverse complement strand
TCATCGGCACCGGGGACCTCAGCGAGCTGGCCCTGGGCTGGTGCACCTACAACGGCGACCACATGAGCATGTACGGCGTCAACGCCTCCATTCCCAAGACCCTGGTCCGGCATCTGGTAGGCTATCTGTCAAGGGACGGGGAGGAGCCGGAGCTTCACGATGTGTTGGAGGACATCCTGGACACCCCCGTCTCCCCGGAGCTGCTGCCCGCCGTCCAGGGGGAGGTCAGCCAGCGGACGGAGGACCTGGTCGGACCCTACGAGCTTCACGATTTCTTCCTGTACTATGTCATCCGCTGGGGCTTTTCCCCGTCGAAAATTTTCCGCCTGGCCCAGCACGCCCTGGGCCGGAAGTACAGCCGGAAAGTCATCCTGAAATGGCTGAAGGCGTTTTACCGTCGCTTTTTCAGCCAGCAGTTCAAGCGGAACTGCCTGCCCGACGGCCCGAAGATCGGCACGGTGGCCCTGTCTCCCCGAGGGGATTGGCGGATGCCCAGCGACGCCCAGGCCGGGCTGTGGCTGGCGGAAGCGGAAGCCCTGAAATAGCGGAGGCCCGGCAGGATTCACCGGCCTTGTGGAAAACCAGAAAGAAAATCCCGCTGGGAGGAAAGAGAGATTTCAAAACAAAGAGGGCCCTGCGAAAGACCGCCAAGATGTCTTTCACAGGGAGAGGAGGAACTTGCGTTGAAAAAGCTGATTTGTCTGATGATGCTGTTGTGCCTGCTGCTATTGACCGCCTGCGGCGGGGAAACCGTCCCCCTGGGACCGGAGGACAGCGATCCCAGGATAGAGACCCCTGCGGAGCCGGCTCCCCCGGAGGAGCCGCCGCTGAGCGTGGAGGAAGCCCTGCTGAAGGAAATGACGCTGGAGGAAAAGGTGGGCCAGCTCTTCTTCGGCCAGGTCCCGGTGGAAAACGCCCTGGAGGACATCTCTGCCTATCACCTGGGCGGCTACATCCTTTTCGGCCAGGACACGCGGGACAAGACCGCCAACGACCTTATTCAGACGATCGCCGCCTGGCAGGAGGCGTCCAAGGTCCCTCTGCTCATCGGTGTGGACGAAGAGGGGGGCACGGTGGTCCGGGTCAGCTCCAATCCCAAGCTCCGCGCTCAGAAATTTCCCAATCCCAAGACTCTGTGGGACCAGGGCGTGGAGGCCGTCGCCGCCGACGCCCATGAAAAGGATTTACTCCTCCGGGCCTTGGGCTTCAACGTCAATCTGGCCCCGGTGGCGGACGTGTCCACCAGCGCCGGAGATTTCATCTATAACCGCACCACCGGCGGCGACGTGGAAGCGGCCAAGACCTATGTTTCCACCGTGGTGGAGGTCATGTGCAGAGACGGCATGGGAAGCGTGCTGAAGCACTTCCCCGGCTATGGCAGCAACCAGGACACCCACAAGGGCACAGCCGTGGACAAGCGGGAGATGTCGGCCTTCTGGGACAGCGATTTTCAGCCCTTCCAGGCGGGTGTGGAGACCGGCGGGGATATGACCGCCATTCTGGTCAGCCACAACATCGTGAACTGCATGGACCCGGACTATCCGGCCTCCCTGTCCTACACGGTCCACGAGATTCTCCGGGAGGACCTGGACTATGAGGGCCTGATCATGACGGACGACCTGAGCATGAAGGCCCTGAAGGAGTACGCCGGGGACGGAAAGGTGGCGGTGATGGCCATCCGGGCGGGCAACGACCTGCTGGTCTCTCTGGATTACCGGACCCAGATTCCCCAGGTCCTGGAGGCCGTGGAGAACGGCGAGCTGAACGAGGACATGATCGACGCCGCCTGTCTCCGGGTCCTCCGCTGGAAAGCGGCCCTGGGACTCCTGAACCCGGCGGAATGAACAGGAGGAATCTTTTGGTGGAGACGGAAAAACTGTATTACGAAGACCCCTTCCTGCGGGAGTTCCAGGGAACGGTCCTCAGCTGTGAACCGTCAAAGGACGCCTGGAGAGTGGTGTTGGACAAAACGGCCTTTTATCCCGAGGGCGGCGGACAGCCCGCCGACAGGGGCGTGCTCAGGACCCCGGAGGGTGAGATTCCGGTGACGGACGTTCATGAGAAGGACGGCGTGGTTTTCCACACCTGCGGCCAGCCTGTGGAAACCGGAGCAGAAGTCACCGGGCAATTGGACTGGTCCCGGCGCTTTGACCACATGCAGCAGCACTCCGGGGAACACATCATCAGCGGCATTCTCTGCCGCCTGTACCACTGCGACAACGTGGGCTTCCACCTGGGAGCGGATACGGTCACCATTGATTACAACGCCGGGATTTCCTGGGAGCAGGCCCTGGAAGCGGAGCATTTCGCCAACGAGGCGGTCTGGGCGGACAGGCCGGTGGAGATATCCTATCCGGACCCGGCGGCCCTGGCGGCGCTGGATTACCGGAGCAAGAAGGAGCTGACCGGCAAGGTCCGGATCGTCACTTTCCCGGAGGCGGATTGCTGCGCCTGCTGCGGCACCCACGTTTTCCGGGCGGGGCAGGTGGGCTTGGTCAAAGTCCTCTCCTGCCAGAAGTTCCGGGAGGGCGTTCGAATCGAAATCCTCTGCGGAAACCGGGCCCTCCGGTTCCTCTCCGGCGTCTATGACCAGGCCAGGGCCGTGGGCCAGCGCCTCAGCGTCAAGCCCCTGGAGATTCAAGCCGCCGTGGAGCGGCAGGAGGCGGAGCTGTCCGCCGGAAAGGAACGCATCGCCAATTTGGAGCAGACCGCCTTCGCCGCCATCGCGGCGGAGCAGGAGGGCCGGGGGGACGTGCTTCTCTTCCAGCCCCCCATGCGCCCGGACAGCCTCCGCCGCCTGGCGGACGCCGTAGGGAAGCGCTGCGGCGGTCTGGTAGCGGTGTTCTCCGGGGAAGGGGGGAAGTGGTCCTATGCCCTGGTCCACGCTGCGGGGGAGGACATCGCGCCCCTGGTGAAAACCCTGAACCGGGACCTGCAAGGCCGCGGCGGAGGCCGGAACGGATTCGCCCAGGGCAGCGTCCAGGCGGACCGGCGAGCCATTGAACAGTTCTTTGCGAGGTGACCCGATGGAATACGTGTTGATCGAGTGGGAGCACGACCTGGATGAAGAACCCTATCTGATTTACTCCGAGCTGGACAGCCGCCGCCGGGAGACCCGCCGGGTGGAGTTTTACCGGAACGGCGTCACCTTCTCCTACGGCGGAGAGCGGGGAAACGAGGCCGTTCTGTCGGCCGTCCCCTTTCCGAAGAACCTGCGGGAGATCGACCGGAACCACACGGAGGAGGGAGAGCTGACCGCCCGGAGCATTTCGCCGGGGCTGTTCTACGAAATCTGGAACCAGGCCCAGGAGAGCCCCGACGGGTTTATGGGCATGTTCTTCTAAACAAAAAACGGACGGCGGTCAGCCGTCCGTTTCTTTATGTCCCCGCCGGTTCGTTCATGGCGGCGGTGATATACTGCTTGCCGTAAATGGCGTCGTAGACCACCGCGTCCCGGAGCTCCAGCAGCTCCAGGGCCTCGGGGCTGAGGTCCGCCTCTTCCCGGGAGAAGCTGGGGCGGCCCTGCCCGTCGACGAAATAGAGGTCCGTCTGGGTCAGGCAGACCCGGCTCACTTCCTCCAGCAGCCCCCAGTACCGGGAGATGGGCTGGTCCGTCAGCTCCAGCAGCTGAGGCCCGATGGCGGTGATGCTGCTCTCCCGCCGGGTCCCCGCCTGCCCTCGGAGCAGGGCCGGGTCGTTGGCCCAGATGAGGTAGTCGGTGGAGTAGAGGTCGTTGATCTGCTCCGGCGTCCAGTTGAGAGTGTCGTTTTCCGGGCACAGCCCCAGGAGGGTGTAAATGGTGTCCCCGCCGGGCATGAAGAGGTTGGGCCGGTGGTCTCCGAAAAAGACCACGATGGTAGGCTCCGGAGATTCCCGCAGAGCCGCCACCAGTTCCCCCAGGGCCTGGTCCGCCCGTGTAACGCCCTCCAGCATGACCCGGATAACGTCCCGCTGAGCGGGGGTGAAGTCCGGGGCGATCAGGGGAATCTGGCACTCGTAGTTAAACTTCTGCGGCTCAAAGGGCTGGTGGTTCTCCATGGTAATTCCATAGAGGAAGGCCCGCTTTCCGGAAGCGTTGACCGCCTCCATCCGCTTCAGCATCCCCTGGAAGAAGTAGCCGTCCCGCATGTAGAATCCGCCGTAAGCCCCATCTTCCCGTTCAATTCCCATCTGTTGAATATCATTTGAAAAATACAAATCGTTGAATCCAAGCAGGGGATAGGTCACCGTCCGATTATACAGAGTGTTATCATAGGCGTGCATCATTTCAGCGTTGTAATCACCGGACCGGGTGTACTGCTCCGCCAGCGCGTCAAAGCGCTCATAGACGGCGTTGTCCTGAAAGCAGATATTCGTCCCCGGCGGCAGGTCCAGCGCGTTGATGCCGTAAAGCATGGACATCTCGATATAGCCGGTGCCGTAGCCCAGATAATGGCTGTGAAAGCTCCCGCTGATGCTCTCCGCCTCTAGGGCATGGAAGTTCTCCAGGGGGTCCCCGTCGTATTGGAGCACCGGCAGCCGCTCCAGGTCATAGAAGGACTCGGAGAGGATGAAGAGGATGTTGGGCTTCGTCTCTTGAACGGCTTCCTTATCCAGCAGCGCGTCCACCCGGTCCAGCACCTCCAGCATGTAACCCTCGCTGTACTCCTCCGGCGGCGTTTTCGGCTGGGGGAAAGCGTCACGCCAGAGGGCCAGCGTCAGCCCATGGAGGCTGTGGCTCTCGGCGGCGTCCATCCGGGTGTAGAAATCTACCCCCAGCCAGCCGCCAACGGTCCGGGTCCCCGGCCCCGTCAGGAGGACGCCCGCCAGCGTCAGGGAAAACAGGCAGGACCGCTGCCGCGCCGTCTTTTCCAGGGCGGTGAGCCTCTGGGTGAGGAACAACGCGCCCACCGCCAGCAGCACCGCCGCCAGAGCCAGATAAAAATCCTCCGGCGGCGTCAAATCCCCGGCCAGCCCCGCCACGTTCCCCGCCTGGGCGGCCAGCCCAAAGTCCGCCAGCTCCAGCGGCGTGCCGTTGATGGCGTTCTTAAAATAGTCCACCAGGGCCAGAACCAGCCCCAAGGCCCCCACAGGAATGGCGCCAATCCAAAGCCGCCCGGTAAGCGTCCCCAAAAAGAACACCGGCACGGCATAAAGCAGCGCCGTCATCCCCAGGTGGTTAGGATAATCCGTCATCCATTCCAGCACAGCGGGCAGCGTCCCCAGAGAAATCCATTGCATAGCGCCGGCAACCGTCAGCCCCATACAGAGGGAAGCAGCCGTGAACAGCACCCACCGAAGCCAGGCAGGACCGATGGGAGGCTTTTTCTTGAACAAAGTGCGTGCCTCGCTTTCGAAAAGATAGGAGTGAGGAGATAGGAGATATGTGTCGTTCGAGCCTTATCTCCTATCTCATATCTTCTATCTGAATCAGTAGGCCAGCTTTTCAGCAAGGTACGCCTTCAGCTGGTCGATGGGGAGGCGGACCTGGGCCATGGAGTCCCGTTCGCGGACGGTGACGCAGTTGTCGCCCGCTTTGCCGGCGTCGCCTACGGTGTCGAAGTCCACGGTGACGCAGTAGGGAGTGCCGATCTCGTCTTCCCGGCGGTAGCGCTTGCCGATGGACCCGGTTTCGTCGAAGTCCACCATCCACTCCTTGGAGAGCTCCTGCTGGATTTCCTGGGCCTTGGCGCTGAGCTTCTTGGAGAGGGGCAGAACAGCCACCTTGAAGGGAGCGATGGCGGGATGGAAGCGCATGACGGTGCGCACGTCGTTCTTGGCCTCGTCCACCACTTCCTCGTCGTAGGCTTCCACCAGCAAAGCCAGGGTCATGCGGTCCGCGCCCAGAGAGGGCTCAATGACGTAGGGCACATAGTGCTCGTTTTTCTCCTGGTCGAAGTACGTCAGGTCCTGGCCGGAGAACTTCTGATGCTGGCTCAGGTCGTAGTCGGTCCGGTCCGCCACGCCCCACAGCTCGCCCCAGCCGAAGGGGAAGAGGTATTCAAAGTCGGTAGTAGCCTTGGAGTAGAAGGCCAGCTCCTCGGGCTCATGGTCCCGGAGCCGGAGGTTTTCTTCCTTTACGTTCAGTCCAATCAGCCAGTCGTGGCAGTAGGTCCGCCAGTATTGGAACCACTCCAGGTCCGTGTCAGGCTTGCAGAAGAATTCCAGCTCCATCTGCTCAAACTCCCGGATGCGGAAGATGAAGTTGCCCGGCGTGATCTCATTGCGGAAGCTCTTGCCCACCTGGCACACGCCGAAGGGGAGCTTCCGCCGGGTGGTCCGCTGAATGGCGGGGAAGTTGACAAAGATGCCCTGAGCGGTCTCAGGCCGGAGATAGACCTCGTTGGCGGTGTCCTCGGTAACGCCCTGATGGGTCTTGAACATCAGGTTAAACTTCCGGATGTCGGTGAAATCGCTCTTGCCGCAGCCGGGGCAGGGGACATTGTTGTCCCGGATGAAGGAAACCAGATCCTCCTGGGTCATGGCCTCCACGTTGACGTCCAGCTTGTTCTCCTGAACAAACCCCTCCACCAGCTTGTCAGCCCGGTGCCGCATCTTGCAGGCTTTGCAGTCAATGAGGGGGTCGTTAAAGGTGGACACATGTCCGGAGGCGACCCAAACCTGGGGATTCATAAGGATGGCGGCGTCCAGCCCCACGTTGTAGGGATTTTCCTGAACGAACTTTTTCCACCAGGCCCGCTTGACGTTGTTCTTGAGCTCCACGCCCAGGGGACCATAGTCCCAGCTGTTGGCGAGTCCGCCATAGATTTCGCTTCCGGGGAAAACAAACCCCCGGTTTTTGCAAAGAGCGACGATTTTCTCCATAGTTTTTTGCCGATTGTCCATAACAAATTTCTCCTTATATCAAAATAGTTTGCTGAATTTCAAAAGAACCAGAATCACAATGTCTCCCGACAACCTCCAGCCAGAGCGACAGCGAAAAGAGAAGCAAATCGATTCGACGCCCACCAAAACCCCCGCTCGCACCACGCCGCGTGCAAAAGACCTTCCTGGAATCGGAAGCATCTCTTGCGCGCCCCCGCAAAACCGCGTCCCCTTGTTTTTCTCTTTTGGACCGTGCACGGCCCGTTTTCTCTTTTTATTCGGGAATAAAAAGAGAAAATGGGGGGTGCAATGCACCAGCTATCATCATAGCTGAATCCCCCGCCCTTGATGAAGGGCGAATCCCCCTCCCCCCATTCGGGGGGAGAAAAGGAGGCCCCGCCCATGGCGCCTGATTTCACCACCCTCTTCGACGACGACATCAACCTCCGGGGCCTGTTCGACATCCTCAGCCCCGAGAACAACCTGGTCCTGGCGGACGACATGATGCTCTCCGACGCCAAGGGCACCATCCTCCGGGTCAGCGAGAGCTACGAAAAGAACTTCGGCTTCGTCCACGACTCCATCGTGGGCCGCTCCGCCTTCGACCTGGAGGCGGACGGCACCTTCTCCCCCTGCGTCACCGCCGAGGTCATCCGGCAGAAGAAGAAGATCACCGCCACCCAGACCATCAACCACTCCCACAAGAACGTCATGACCGTGGGCATCCCCCTGTTCGACAGCATCGGCGAGCTGAAATTCGCCGTCTGCTTCAACACCGTGTCCATGGAGCAGATCAACGCCATCCAGCGGAACTACCGCCACCTCCAGGACTCCCTCCAGCAGTACACCCAGGAGATCGCCGAGCTCCGCACCCGGGCCACCTCCACCAGCCTGATTTTCAAAAGCGCCTCCATGCAGCGCCTCTGGACCCTGATGCAGAACACCGCCAACACCAAGGCCAACATCCTGATCACCGGGGAAACCGGCGTGGGCAAAAGCGCCGTGGCCAAGGCCATCCACGCCATGAGCAGCCGGGCCGACGGGCCCTTCATCGAGGTCAACTGCGCCGTGCTCCACGAGAACCTCATCGAGTCCGAGCTCTTCGGCTATGAGAAGGGAGCCTTCACCGGGGCCTCCAGCTCCGGCAAGATCGGCAAGATCGAGCTGGCCAACAACGGAACCCTCTTCCTGGACGAGATCGGCGAGCTCCCCGCCCACATCCAGTCCAAGCTGCTGCAATTGATTCAGGAGAAAACCATCGAGCGCCTGTCCGGCAACAAGCGCATCGAGCTGAATTTCCGCCTCCTGGTGGCAACCAACCGCAACCTGGAGGAGGCGGTCCAGCGGGGCCTGTTCCGCTCCGACCTCTTCTACCGCCTCAACGTCATCCGCATCCACATCCCGCCCCTGCGCCAGCGGCGGGAGGACATCCTGCCCCTGGCCCACCAGTTCCTGGCCCGCTTCTGCGGGGAGTACGACAAGTCCATGACCTTCAGCCCCCGGCTGCTGGCCTTTCTGGAGCGGTACGACTGGCCGGGCAACGTCCGCCAGCTGGAAAACCTGATTGAACGTTTGGCTATCACCGTCCAGGACCCCATCGTAGACGTGGGGCATCTTCCGGCGGAGTTCACCGGCTCCGCCGCCCCGTCCCCGTCCCAGGAGGGCACCCTGGCGGAGCGGATGGACGCCTACGAGGGCCAGATCATCCGGGAGTCCTACCGCCGCTGGGGCACCACCGTGGCGGTGGCCCGGGAACTGGGCATCTCTCAGGCCACGGCGGCCCGGAAGGTGGCAAAGTACGTGAATTAATTAGGAATGAGGAATGAGGAATTAGGAATTTTCCCGTCCCGGAGGACGTCCTCTCAATTCCTAATTTCTAATTCCTAATTGAACGGAGTGAACGGTTGTGAGCCTTGTCCAGCTGAAAACCGAACTGCGCCAGGAGCTGAAGCTGACGCCCCAGCTCCTGCAATCCATGGAGGTCCTGCAAATGACCTCCCAGGAGCTGCTGGAGTACATCGGCCGGATGGCGGAGGAAAACCCCCTGCTGGACCAGTCCGACCCGCCGGAGCGGGACTATGAGGCCCTCCGCCGCCAGGCGGGCTGGATCGACGGCGGGGTGGGCCGGGCCACCTTCCTCCACGAGGAGGGAGGCATGGAGGCCGGACAGGCGGACCGGGAGCTGGAGAGCCTGTCCGCCTTCCTCCGGGACCAGCTCCACCGCCTCCGGCTGGCAAAGCCCCTGAAAGCCCTCTGCGATTACCTGGCGGAGCTGGTGGACGAGGACGGGTATCTGGCCCAGGAGGACCTGGACGGCCTGTGCGGCATGAAGATTCCCCAGGCCCTGGTGGACCAGGCCCTGGAGACCGTGCAGGGCCTGGACCCGCCTGGGGTGGGGGCCCGGAGCCTGTCCGAGTGCCTCCTGCTTCAGCTCAGCCGCCGGGAGGGGGCGGACCCCGTGGCTATGGACGTCGCCGCCCGGTTCCTGCCGGAGCTGGGGCGGAAGCATTACGCCGCCATCGCCCAGAAGCTGGGGGTGGAGGTCCAGGCGGTCCGGGCGGCGGAGCGGGTGATCTCCGGCCTGGAGCCCCATCCGGGCCGGGCCTTCCAGGGGGCGGAACCCACCGTGTACATCCGGCCGGACGTCTTTGTGGCGGAGCTGGAGGGGGAGCTGAAAGTCATTCTGAACGACTACTACCTCCCCCGCGTCTCCGTCAACGACTACTATCTCCGGCTGTTAAAAGAATCCGGCGACCAGGAGACCCGGGACTATCTCCGCCAGAAGCTCCAGCAGGCCAAGTGGCTGCTGGAGAATCTGGAGCGCCGGGGGGGCACCCTCCGCCGCTGCGCCGAGGCGGCGCTGGAGGCCCAGCGCCCCTTCTTTTCCGGGGAGGCCGGAGAGCTGTCCCCCATGACCCTCACCGCCCTGGCGGAGCGGCTGGAGCTGCACCCCTCCACGGTCTCCCGGGCCGTCCGGGGGAAGTATCTCCAGTGCCGCCGGGGGACCTATCCCCTGCGCTGGTTTTTCAGCCGCCCGGTCAGCGGCGGCGGCGTTTCTCGCCAGGCGGCGAAGCGGACGCTGCTGATGCTGGTGAAGGAGGAGGACCCCCGGAAGCCCCTCAGCGACCAGGCCCTCTGCGGCCTGCTGGCGTCCAGGGGGATTTTTGTGGCCCGGCGGACGGTGGCGAAGTACCGCATGGAGCTGGGCGTGGGCTCCTCGGCGGCGCGGAAGCGGTAAGAGGAACACCGCCGAAGGGTGAGCATTGGGCGCTGTGATATGATTGGAGCATCAAATCGGAGTTTCCGGAGGAGGGATTTTTAATGGAGCAGGAAGGGATTGTATCCGTGTGGGCGGGCGTGTTTGAAACAGATAGAGCTCTAAGGGAATATTTTGACGGCATGGCCGGACGGGATATCTGTCCTTTTAGCCAGGATTTTTTTGGCGGATGCGACATCTATCCGTTTGACATCGATTTTTCGGAGCGGAGTGTGCATGAGTTGACAACAGACCCGGAAGCGCTGGCCTGCCATTATTCCGAAGGTTCGGCCATAGGTCCGGAGCTGAAAAAGCTTTTTCCGGAGGGCTTGGAAAAGCCCTGCAACGCGGCGATTTTGGTCTATAATTACAAGTATGATCTTGAAGAAAGCACTCCAAATCCCCATGCGCCAGTGACCTTTTTGGGTGCGGTTCCATGTGATTTGGACTGATGCGCAATTTCCGGTCTTCCATGACGAGGAACCGCCCATTTTGCCGTTTCGGCAAACGGAAACCGCCCCCGCGCCTTTGGCGATGTGTTTTTCGGCACACCGCGCGAGTAATTGGAAAGCTCTGTTTGGGGGAAACAAATTGTAGGAGAACTACCATGCAATATGAGGAAAAGGATTTTTTAGAAACAGCAGGCCAGGATACTTTAAAGCAAATAGCGCGTGCAAGAGAGCTTACGCGGGAATACCTCTTTCGGATTACACGGATACCGAAAAAAGACGCGCCATCCTTAAAGAGCTATTCGGCGGAATCGGCGAAAATGTGGCGGTTGACACGCCGTTTCATTGCGACCACGGGAAAAACATATTTATAGGCAACGACGTAATCATCAATATGAACTGTACATTTGTGGACAACAAGCCAATCCAAATTGGGAACCGGGTATTGATTGCGTCGAATGTACAGATTTACACATCTTCCCACCCGGTATTGCCGCAGGAACGTCTGGTTCCGGACTGGAAAGAACGCAAAACAACGTGGTTCCGAACATATGCCCGTCCAGTGGAAATAAAAGACAACGCGTGGATTGGGGCCGGAAGCATTCTGCTGCCGGGAGTGACCATAGGGGAAAACAGCGTTATTGGAGCAGGGAGCGTGGTGAATCGATCAATTCCGGCAAATTGTCTTGCCGCAGGGAATCCGTGCAAGATTATACGCTATTTTTCCGCAGAATAAATTGACCGAGACAACAATATAAGTGCTATTGTTGTTTTTAGCGCAACTTCCGCCCATTCCGGCAAACGGAAACCGCCCCCGCGCCAAAGGCGCGGGGGCGGTCTGCTTGCGGTGTGGAAAGGAATTCCAGGGAAACAAGGTCCTTCCGGCGAACGGACCCCTCCGGGCCGGGGAAGCGAGGGATGACAGCAGGGAAAGGTAGGTGTGGGAACGCTTCCTCCGCCCTTGCAAAAGCGGAGAGGAATGGGTATAATAAGCCTGTGGTGCAGTTGAAACTGCTGTGCTGAGTGGTAATCGCACTCGTACAGGGCCGCTGGATGCTGCCGACACCCGGCGGCCTGCCGCATTTTATGTTTCCGTCCTCTATTTTACCTCCGATTCCGCCAAATTGCAAGGGGTTTTCCGGAGGAGAAGCGCGCGAAAAGCCGTCTGCCCATGCGTTCATATGCGGCAGGCGTTTGATTCTGCCAAACGCGCGCCGTTCTTTTTTGCATGTTTTCAAAACGGCTATCATTTCCAAATGGTTCCCTCCCTGCCAGCGTTAACGAAGCCGGAGTATCCACAACAAACCTAGACCAACAGAAAAGCCAGGAGCCAAACCCGCAGCTATAACCCTAAAATTCCCAAGGAGCAGCAAGGTCGGGCAGGCTGTATCCCGCATTCTGTCTACATCCCCTTCGCCCTCCCAACACAAAGGAAAAAGCCCTGGACCATTATGGTCCAAGGCTTTCCCTCGGTTTCCCTGTGGTGGAGATAAGCGGGATCGAACCGCTGACCTCTTGAATGCCATTCAAGCGCTCTCCCAGCTGAGCTATACCCCCAAATCAAGCGTTCCTCATCAGAACAGTGATTATAATAGCAAAGGTCGCGGAAATTGTCAAGAGTTTTTTTCAAAAATTTTGTATTGGCAAGTTGTATATTGAAAATGGACGGTCAAACACGCTGGTCTGGTTGGTTTCCCTTGCCATATAGCATATAGCCACACCATATCTTTAATTGGTGGGCACATGGGTCCGCCCATGTCCGCGCATTTTGCGTCAGCAGGCGGAACGCTTGCGCTGCGAAATACTGCAATGCCCACGCGGACAAGGCCAGCGCCGGTGGATAACACTCGGGCCACTAAAAACCGCCTCACCCTGAAGTCATTCCCGCCTTTCTGAAAAGTCATGGCGGCAGGTTCCAAAATCGAACCAAGCTTTCCTGTTTCAGGTATAAATTTCCCCATGAGCTGGAAAACTGATATCGTCATCGCAGTTGAGAAAGAAGCGAATCCTTCTTTTCAACCGGCGGACCAACAGTCCGCCGGGGCGCGAAGCGCCCTTACAATTCCTATGAAGTCAAGCACAATAAACCGTTTGTGCGGCTTGCGGCACTGTAAAACAGCGCCGCATTGAAAAGAATCCTTGGGATCCTTTTCAACTGTGCTGACAATAGCATCAACACGCAGGAGGCATTTCGCAGATGGTGAAAGGTATTTCCAGAAGAGTGGTCGTGGTGGACTCCCCGGACCAGCGGTTTTTTGAGCAGGCGATCTTCATCGTCCGGAACGACGCCGCCGGGGAGGGCGTCACCGCCCGGGAGCTGGTGGAGGAGGCCCGGCGGGTGGCGCGGAACTACGCCGGGGGCGATCACGGGCGGTTCAGCCGGGCCTGGCGGGACCTCAGCCCGGCGGTCTACACCCTCATGGGCGCGGGGGCCATCGGGCTGCTGTGGCTGATCGTCGCCCTCATTTGAAAAAGACCCTGGAGGCTCCGGTTTGGGGGCTTCCAGGGTCTTTTTCGGTTTTCTACAGGGCGACGGTTTTGGTGGCCGCGGCCTCCTGGAAGGCTTTGTCATGCTCCACAAACAGCATCGTGGGGGCGAAGCGGTGAAGAAGGTCCTCGATCTGGAGACGGGAGTCGAGGTCCACGAAGTTCAGGGGCTCGTCCCACACATAGAGATGGGCCGGCTGGCAAAGGCTCCCGGCGATGAGGGTTTTCTTCTTCTGCCCGCCGGAGAAGTCCCGCAGGTCCCGCTGGAACTGCTCCCGGGAGAAGCCCAGCTTCCGCAGGATGGCCTTGAAGAGGCTCTCGTCGAGGCCCCGCTCCCGGGCGAAGTCCGTCAGGGTCCCCTGGAGGAACGAGGTGTCCTGGGGGACGTAGGAGATGGTCAGGCCGGGGGCCAGAGTGAGGGTCCCGGTGTGGCGGATGGACTGGCCCAGCAGGAGCTTGAGAAGGCTGCTCTTGCCGCTGCCGTTGGGGCCCTCCAGAGCCGCCCGCTCCCCCTGCTCCAGGGTGAAGGTCAGGGGGCCGCAGACCCGGCGGTCGTCGTACCACAGGGCCAGGTCCCTGCAGGAAATCAGCCGCCGGGCGTGGTGGGGCAGGCAGGTGAGCTTCAGGGACTCCGCCGTCTCCCGGTTTTTCAGCAGGGAGGCCGTTTCCTCCAGGGCCTTCTCCCGGCGGAGGGCCAGGGATTTGGACCGCTTCATCATCTTGGCGGATTTGTGGCCCACGTAGCCCTTGTCATAGGCCCCGATCTTGGACGCCTCCACCCGGTCGGACCAGGCTTCGGTCCGGCGGGCCGCTTGCTGGAGGCGCTTCACGTCCTTCCGGAGGCGGTCGTTTTTCGCCTCCTCGAACTGCTGGAGGCGGTCAAAATTCTCCCGCCAGGTGGTGTAGTTCCCGGCCTGGACCTGGATGTCCGCCCGGTTCAGGGACAGGATGTGGTCCACGCAGCCGTCCAGGAAGCGGCGGTCGTGGGACACCAGGATAAAGCCCGGCTGGCGGCGGAGGTATGCGGCGGCTAAGGCCCGGCCATGGGCGTCCAGGTGGTTGGTGGGCTCGTCGATGAGAGGAAAGCGGCCTTCCTCCAGGAAGAGCGCCGCCAGGAGGACCTTGGTCCGCTCCCCGTTGGAAAGGGTGGAGAAGGGCCTCCAAAGGGCCTCTTCCGCCACGCCCAGAAGGGACAGTTCTTTGGGGAAGCGCCAGCTCTCCGCGCTGGGGCACAGGGATTCCAGCACCTCCGCCGTCAGGCGGTCCGGCTCCGGGATGGGGCGGGGAAAGTAGGAACAGGGCAGGCCGGAGGTCAGGGTCCCGCCGTGGGGGTATTCCCCCAGCAGGAGGCGGAGGAGGGTGGTCTTCCCCCGGCCATTCCGGCCGATGAGGCCCAGCTTCCAGCGGCTGTCGATCTGGAAGCTGGCGCGGTCGAACACCAGGTCGGGACTGCCGGGGTAGGAAAACGTCAGGTTTTCCGCTTGGATCAGAGACATGGGGCATCGCTCCTTTGCTGTGGGGCCGTAGGCCCAAAGAATCAGGGCCGCGGGAAAGCTCCCGCAGCCCTGCACAGCGCACCAAGACCACCCCCGGAAGGGGCGGCGGTTATGCGGAGGGGCGGTGGCCGTTTTCCCGCGAAGCGGCATGCTGCCGCACCGGCGCTGCGGTCCGCATGCGCCGGAGACCGGATATGCCGGTTTTGTTCAGCGGGAAATTCTCACCTTTCCACCCCTCTCGGTTTTGTCGAGGGAAGTATAGCATGTTTGGGGGGAAACGTCAAGGGCCTGTATTTCGGGGAAATGTTTCAATCGGAGCTTTTATGTAGGGGCGGTTATCAACTGCCCGCCCCTCCGCAAATGCCGGGGCCTCGAAGGGGGGAACCCTCAGTCAGCCACAGGGCTGACAGTTCCCTTTTCAAGGGAGCCAAGGCGATGGCGCGTTCAACGGAAGGACATTGGGTGGTTAACCGACCGCCCTACCCCTAGGTTGGGCGGTCGCGGGGACGCGGGCGGTTGATAACCGCCCCTACATGAGAGCGTCGATTAGAACATTGCCGTGGCAGAGGTCGGCATTTCGTGACATGGGGAGGGCCGTTCGTGACATCGGGCTTGCGTTTCCGGTTTGGGCGGCGTATCCTGATGGCTTGGAGCGGGATATGCCGGGGAGAGAAAAAATTTACAGGATTTCTCTTGACTCTCCCCCTTGTGGAAGGTGTATCCTGAGAGAACATCAAGGGAAAGGAAGCGAAAGTATGAAGGAATTTACTCGGAAATTAGGCTGCTTGCTGCTGGCCCTGGCGCTGAGCGTCAGCCTGGCCATGCCCGCCTTGGCGGCGGAGGAAACGCCGTCTCCCGGCGCGGCGGCGCTGGCCTACGGCAAGGCCAGCCAGCTGGCCTGGGCGGTTTGGAAGGACGGGGACGTCGTGGAGAGCGGCCGGGAGGGCAGCGTGCGGGAGGACCCCGACGCCGGGCATCTGGCCGGACTGGCGGCCCTCGCCGGTAACTCCAACGCGGTCTACGGCGTGGGGTCCGTCAGCAAAATCTACACCACCGTGGCGGTGATGCAGCTGGCGGAGCGGGGAAAACTGGACCTGGACAAGCCGGTGACCACGTATCTGCCGGAGTTCCGGATGGCGGATGCGCGGTACAAGGACATCACCGTGCGGATGCTGCTGAACCACTCCTCGGGGCTGATGGGCTCCAGCCTGTCCAGCGCCCTGCTCTTTAACGACGCCAGCTCCGTGGCGGCGGATACGCTGCTGGACGTGCTGGCCGGGCAGCGGCTGAAAGCGGAGCCGGGAGCCTACAGCGTGTACTGCAACGACGGCTTCACCCTGGCCCAGCTGGTGGTGGAGGCGGTGTCCGGCGGGGAGTTCGAGGACTACGTCCGGGCCAACATCCTGGACCCCGCCGGGCTGGAGGCCACCTATTTCCCGAGAGAGGTCGTCAGCGGCAAGGCGGCGGAGGGCGTCGTCGTCACCTACCAGGGGGAGGACGTGCATCCCACGCCGGTGGACTGCCTGGGCACCGTGGGCACCGGCGGCATCTTCGCCACGGCGGAGGACCTGGCCTCCTTCGGCGGGGCGCTGACGGGGGAGACGCTTTTGAAACAGGCGTCCTTGGACGCCATGGCCGCGCCGGAGTATCAGAAGGGCATCTGGCCTGAGGGCGGGCCGGACGCGCTGGCCTTCGGGCTGGGGTGGGACAACGTGGAGTATTTCCCCTTCTCCCGGAGCGGCATCACCGCCCTGGTGAAGGGCGGCGACACGCAGTATTATCACGCGGGGCTGGTGGTGCTGCCGGAGTATAAGATGGCGGCGGCGGTGCTCAGCTCCGGGGGAGTGTCTACCTTGAACCAGTTGGCGGCTTCCCAGCTGCTCATCCAGGCCCTGGAGGAACAGGGGGTGAAGGTGGACCAGAGCCCCTTGACCCTCCCGGAGGCCAAGCCCGCCGCCATGCCCAAGGAGCTGACGGAATGCGCCGGGTACTATGGGTCCCTCTACACCTACCGGGTGAGCGTGACGGAGGACGGGAAGGCCACCATGCATTACTTGAATATGGCCGGGGTTCCAGACCAGGTGTTTACGTATTACAGCGACGGGTCCTTCCGGGACGCGGACAACACCGCCGCCATGTACTTTGTAAAAGAGGACAACGGTCAGACCTATCTCAAGCAGTGGGCGTACTCGAATTATCCCGGACTGGGGGGAAATCCCCTGTGCAACTACGCCGCCATGAAGCTGCCGGAGCGGCAGATTTCCCAGGAGCTCCAGGAGCTTTGGGACAAGCGGATGAGCGAGACGGCGCTGGTGCCTATGAAGGAGCGCTACAGCTCCCAGGTCTACCCCGCCCTGGCGGCGGCTTTCGCCGCCGACGCGCTGGTGCAGGCCACCGAGGGGCTGGAGAGCGCGCCGGGCTACACGGGGTCCTTGGAGATCGTGGACGAGAACTGCGCCCGCTATGTGCCCCAGGTTCCCGGGACTGCGGGACGGGACGGCTATGATCTGGAATTTAAGCGAGACGAGAAGGGCGTGCTCTGGATGTTCCAGTCCGACGGGAGCGCGGCCATGGACATGCGGGGCATCCCGAATCTCTCCGCCGGGAAAGGCACGGCCATCTCCACCATCCAGCCGGACGGCTACGCCCGGTGGTACCGGGTGGATGAAACGACCGCCGGGAAGGTGATGACGGTCCAGGTCCCGGAGGACGCGGGGTTCTGGGTTTTCCACGCCACGGGAGTGGTCTCCGCCTCCTCCGTGCTGAGCGGCACGAAAGAACCTAAGCTGGAGGAGGGCGATCTGATCGTCTTTGCGGGGAATCCGGGGGCGAAGTTTGCGCTTTCGTTTTCCTGAAGCCCGAGGATTTAACATTTAAGGGGTAGAGCAGCATGGCTTTTGATTTCAAAAAGGAATACAAAGAATTCTATATGCCCAAAGCCAAGCCGGAGATCGTGGATGTCCCGAGGGCGAACTATATTGCGGTCAGGGGCAGGGGAAATCCGAACGAAGAGGGCGGCGATTATCAAAAGGCCATCGGCGTGCTGTACGCGGTGGCGTATACTCTGAAAATGAGTTATAAGACCGCGTATAAAATCGAGGGCTTCTATGAGTACGTCGTGCCGCCGCTGGAGGGCTTTTGGTGGCAGGAGGGCGCCGCCGGGGTAGACTATGACAACAAAGCGGCTTTCAACTGGATTTCGGTGATTCGGCTGCCTGAGTTTGTCACAGAGAAGGATTTTCAGTGGGCGGTTGAAACGGCGTCCAAAAAGAAAAAGCTGGATTGTTCATCCGCGGAGTTTCTGACGGTCGACGAGGGCTTGTGTGTTCAGATCATGCATATAGGGCCTTTTGATACCGAGCCTGCAAGCGTCGGAATGATGGATGAATACGTTGAGGAACACGGTTATGTGAATGATTTGAACGGGGAAAGGCACCATCACGAAATCTACATGTCGGACGCGAGGAAAGTACCGCCCGAAAAATGGAAAACCGTCATCAGGCATCCGATCAAAAAGGGATAGGGGACCCGATTTTCCGGAGAAGCAAATATTTGCATAAATAGGAGCGTCGGCAACGCAGAAACTACGTTGCCGACGCTTCGTTTTGCGTAACCGCCAGACCTGGTAACGCGCTAAGTTTTCTTTTGCTTACTTTTCTTTTTCAAAAGAAAAGTAAGTCTACGCAGGACTGCATTTCCTGTTTGGAGCGGGCGGTCCGGTGTTTGGGAGGTCCGCAGGATAGTCGACGCGGATGAAAACAGCAAACGCTTCTTTTCCGCTGTGCCGGCTATAGTATGCCCGGATTTCGGCGTTGGGTGTTTTGCCAAAGAAAGAGGCGGTGACTTTGTGAAAACTGTAAAATTTCACAAAAGCTATTGACAGGCGCAGGAAAGTATTGTATATTGTAACTACAGAAAGAGGTGAGTCCAGTGTACTAGCCGGTACGAGTACCCACGTCTTCCATGGCCGTTCAGAAAAGCGGAACCCCGGCGTATGCGTGATTTCAGGAAATTCCCAAATACGAAACACCACTCATCAATCTGAGTCCGCGGGACCAATAGGTCGGCGCAAAAACAATTGTTTCATGGATTGGAAACCCCGAATCACCCCCTCCCCAGCAAAATCGCTTGAAGGACGGCGGCAGCGCAGAAACGAAACAGGAAAGTAAGAGGTATGGACCAATGGACAATCCAATCAATGGGTAAGCCCCCCATTCGCCAACGGAGCGGATGGGGGGATGTTTTTGCCCAAAAAGGCGAGCCGCCGGTTGGGCGGCTTTTTTGCGCCTGGAGGACGGGGGATTTTCCTGCGGGGGATTCCGGCAGGTTTATTTGACGATTGGGCGGAATGGGAGTATAATAGGCATACCTAGAAAGGAGGACCCGCCATGAAGACCATTCTTACAATCGGAAGGCAATTTGGCAGCGGCGGCAAGGAAGTGGGCATCCGCGTGGCCAAGGAGCTGGGCATTCCCTTTTACGATAAGGAAATCTTACAGCAGGCCGCCAAGAAAAGCGGCCTTTGCGAAAAAATCCTGGAGAACTTCGACGAGCGGCCCAAGAGCCTGCTGTACTCCATCGCCATGGACTCCTACATGTTCGCCCTGCCGGGCACCGGCGTGGGCGATTCCCTGGAACAGCAGGTGTACCTGGCGACCTTCAACACCATCCGGCAGATCGCCAAGGAGGGGCCCTGCGTCATCATCGGGCGCTGCGCCGACTACGCCCTGGCGGACGACCCGAACCATCTGAGCATCTTCATCCACGCCCCCCTAGAGGACCGCATCCGGCGGGTGGCGCAGCGGCAGGACCTGACGCCGGACAAGGCCAGGACCCTCATCAACAAAACGGATAAACGCCGGGCTTCCTATTACGAATACTACTCCTCCCAGCGCTGGGGAGCGGTGGACAGCTACGACTTCTGCCTCAACAGCAGCTTCCTGGGACTGAGCGGTACGGTGGAACTGATCCGCGCAATCGTGGAACATAAAGAGCATCCGGTCCCCAGCCCCACGGAGGAGGACCCGACCAGGAAATGAACCATGCCCGGCGGATCAGGAAGTCCGCCGGGCATACGTTTTCCGTTTTTTACCATAGGTAAAAAAGGCGCTTTTCGCCGCTGGAAAAAACTTTTCAAATTTGATAATTTACACTTCCGCTTTGGAGAAAAGTATGATAAAATGGCGCTCTAGTGGAGTTTGTGGCAGCCTTCCACCGTGACAAAGCAGGAATGCGCGGAGCCTTGGCCATGATTGAAGGAGTTTATTGATATGGAGAAAATTTTGATTATTGACGACAGCGCGGTTCAGGCGAGATTTTTAAAGTCCATCCTGGATTCCGAGTATGAGGTCACCGCCATCAATACGGCGGCGGAGGGGCTGGAACAGGCCAAAAGCGGGGCCTATTCCCTGATCCTCCTGGACGTCATCATGCCGGGGATGGACGGCTTCGAGCTGCTGAAGAAGCTTCAGGAAGAGGTGCTGCTCCAGCGCATCCCCGTCATCCTCATCACCAGCCTCAACGACATTGAGCACGAGGAGCAGGGCCTGACCCTGGGCGCGGTGGACTACATCACGAAGCCCTTCCACCCGGTGATCGTCAAGGCCAGGGTCCACACCCATATCAAGCTCCATCAGTACCGGATGCAGTTCGAGCGGGAGGCCACGGTGGACCAGCTCACCGGCGTGGCAAACCGCCGCCGCTACGACGCCGTCAGCGGCAAGCGCTGGCAGGACGCCGTCCGGCTGGGAATTCCCTTCTCCATCTGCATGTTCGACATCGATAAGTTCAAGGTTTACAACGACACCTTCGGCCACCCCGCCGGAGACAAGGTGATTTCCTCTGTGGCAAAGACCGCCTCCTCCTTCCTCCGCCGGGGCCCCGATTTCTTCGCCCGCTACGGCGGGGAGGAATTTGTGGCCCTCATCCAGGGCGGAGAGGCCAAGCGGGACTTTGAACATATGCGGCTGGTGCGCCAGGCCATTGAGAACCTCCACATCCCCCACAATCCGGAGGTCTCCAAATGGGTCACCGTCAGCATCGGCGGCGTTACGGTCTATCCCAAGGCGGGAGACGCTTACAGCGCGTACTTAAAGATTGCGGATACCATGCTCTACGACGCCAAGCGCTTTGGCCGGAACCAGGTGGTTTGGACCAATGACAAGATGGAGCAGTGGACGGAACCTGATCGTCAGCGCAGTTGAAAAGGGACGGCGTCCCGAAGGTGGAGTTCCGGACGCTGTTTGGATAGGGAAACGGAGGACCGGCAAAGCCGGTCCTCCGTTTGTTTCGAATGGGAATCGCGATTACTTGTACAGCTCCGGCTTCTCCATGGTCTCCACCTTCAGGAACTGAGAGGTGCCCCGGGAGGCGTTCAGCGCGTCGCCCGCCACGCAGGCCACGTAGCCGTCCCAGGAGGAGGGGCCGGTGAGCTTCCCGGCGTGGACGGACTCCACCCACTTGCAGAACTCGATGTCGTAGGCCTCGATGA
>CAQVQZ010000014.1:13863-21177 GCA_948902155.1 uncultured Oscillibacter sp. | reverse complement strand
ACCTCCAGCAGGTCGAAGTCCGCCTGGAGCACCAGGTCGGAGAAGCCCACCACGGCCTCCTCCAGCGGCGGAACCACCGCCTCCAGGCCCGCCTGAATGGTGCCCAGGTCCTGGGTGGCCCCCACATAGCCCTTGTGATACATCCCCAGACGGCCCGCCCGGCCCGCAATCTGCTTGATCTCCTCCGGCCTCAGGGTCCGGCGCTCCACGCCGTCAAACTTCTCCGTCTCCATGAAGATAATCCGCCGGATGGGCAGATTCAGCCCCATGCCGATGGCGTCGGTGGAGACGACGTATTCCATCTCCCCCTTTAAAAAGCCCTCCATCTGCCTGCGCCGGGTGGAATAGGGCAGCGCGCCATAGATGATGGCCGGCTCCTTTCCGCTCTGGCGCAAATCCTCCGCCACGCTGAGCACCCCCACCTTGGAGAAGGTGATGAGGGCGTCCCCGGGCTGTACGCGGTGGAAGTCCACGGTGCGGGACATGCAGACCAGCGGCGTTCTCCTCTGGTGAACCTCCACCTCCACGCTGTCGCCGCAGCTCTCAATCAGGCGGATCAGCAGGTCCCGGGCCTCCTCCGCGGCGCAGAGATGGACCTCCGGGGCCAGAACGCCCAGAATCGCCCGGGTCCAGGCGTAGCCCCGCTGGTGGTCGGCAATCATCTGGCACTCGTCAATCACCGCCACGTCATAGCGGCGCTTCAAATCCAGCTTTTCCGCGGTGGCGGCCATGTGGGTGTCCTCCTCCCGGAAGTCCTCCTCCTCCCCGGTGGAAAGACCGCAGTCCACACCCGCGTCCAGCAGCGTCTCCTGGGCCTCCAGCGCCAGCAGGCGCAGAGGCGCCAGATACACCCCCGTCTCCGCCCGGCGCAGGCGCTGAAAGCCGGCATAGGTCTTCCCCGTATTGGTGCCCCCCAGGTGCAGCACAAAATGGCGGCGCATCCCCCGGGCCTCCGGGTACTCGTCCTTGGGATTCAGGGCCGTCAGCAGAGAGAGGCTGGTGCGGATGGCCTGGGGAACATACCAGACCGACCAGACGGTCCCCAGCCCCTCCTTGAACAGCTGAGACGCCGGAAAGTCCTTCGCCGCCAGCATGGCCGAAAGATCGGCCTCGGGCTGGGCGGCGCGGAACTCCGCGGCCACCTGCCCGGCGGCGGAGCGCAGCACCCGGGGATACCGGGCCAGGACCTCCCCGGCCAGCGTGTGCTGGGCGCATTCCCCCAGCCAGCCCGAGGCCCGGAGGAAATTTTTCAGCACTCCCCGGAGGCGCTTGCCGTCGCAGTGCCCCTCCAGGGCCAGGAACTCGTTCAGCCAGGCCGTGGCCTGGGCGGGCTGAAGCCGGCGGCCCTCGGCCATGGAGGGAATCCGGGCCAAAAGAGCTCTGTGGTAGTGCTCCGCCAGAAGGCAGGCGTCGGAGCCGTCCCTCTCCGCGTCCTCCCACGCCTGGGCCAGCAGCGCGCAGGCATGCCTGGCTCCCGGCGCGGCGGCGCGGGGCTTTCCGGACTCCGCGGAGCGTTTGCCAAACCGGGGATCGCTCTCCGCCGCCCGCACATCCTCCCGGTCCCAGGCCCGAAGGGTGCGCCCGCCCAGCCGGACATACTCCGGCTTTGGAAGCAGCGCGCGGATCAGCTCGTTGGTCCAGCCCCGCCGCATCAGCACGGAGGCCGACCAGTATTTTCCCCGTTCCGACATGGCGGCTCCCTCCTCCTCTGTTCTCCCCGGCAATCGTCCTGCGGCCGCAGCGGCCGCTGTTGAAAAGCAGCGCTGCCGCTTTTCAGGTCTGACGTCTATAGTATAGCCCAGCCCGGGGAAATCTTCAACGAAAGATTTTTCGGACTCTCCGTTTTTCCCCGCCTTCCGCCCCGAAAATCAGGAAAGTACCCATTCCCAACCCGGCGGAGCGGCCCGAAAACAGGATTCTTTTTTTGTTTTATGTTGACTGAGCGCAGACCCAGGCTATTTGAGTAATTCGCTCAAAAACATCTATTTTTTATCACCTCTTCGTTTAATTGGAGAAAAACAGCCGCCGATTTTCTACTGATTTTTCAAGTCTCCCCCCAAGACTGTCCTCCTTGGAAAAACAAATCCAGCTTTTTTGTTCTGCAATTTCGGGCGCTCGATTTGCCGTTTGACAAGCATGTTGCACAAATTTACAATTGCCCAAAGAGTTTTCTTAGTGAACATCACGGGCACCATGCCCGGAATTCGCAAAAATCTATGAATTCAGGGGGATTGATACTCATGTGGGATGCAGTGATCGTCGGCGCCGGCGTCTGCGGCGCAGCGGCGGCCAGGGCGCTTTCGCGCTACCGGCTCCGGGTCGCAGTCCTGGAAAAGGGCAGCGACGTCTGCGCGGGGGCCAGCCGGGGAAACTCCGCCATGGTGCATGGCGGCTTTGACCCGGAGCCCGGCTCTTTGAAGGCCCGGTTCAACGTAGCGGGAAACCGGATGTTCGATGCGCTCTGCCAGGAGCTGGCGGTTCCCTTCCAGCGCAGCGGGACCATGATTCTCGCCGTCTCGGAGGCGGACATGGAGGAGGTCCGCCGCCTCCATGAGCGGGGGAACCAAAACGGCGTCCCCACCCAGGTTCTGGACCGCGCGGCCCTGCTGGAGCGCTGGCCCGCCATGGGCGAGGGAGCCGTGGGCGCCCTCTTCTGTCCCTCCGGCGGCATCGTCTGCCCCTACACCCTGGTCATCGCCATGTGCGAGAACGCGGCCCGGAACGGCGTGGAATTTTTCCTGAACACGGAGGCGGACTCCATCGTCCCCATGGAGGGCGGCTGGCGGCTGACGGCCGGAGACGGCCGGGTCTTTGAAACCAGGCTGATTCTCAACTGCGCCGGGACCCATGCCGACCGCCTGAACAATCAGGTTTCCACAGACACGTTCAGGATCATTCCCCGCTTCGGAGCCCATCTGATCATGGACCGGGAATACATCAAGTGGGTGGACACCACCATCACCCAGACTCCCGCCGCCCTTCCCACCGGCGGACATACCAAGGGCATGGGCATCATGCCCTCGGTGGACGGAACCGTCATCCTGGGCTGCGACGCGGTGGACTATACGGACCCCGACGACGCGGCCACCACCGCCCGGAGCATCGACGCCATCGTGGACTATTTCAAGGTCTTTTGGAAATACCTTCCCATCAGCGCCGTATATCCCAGCTTCCCGGTGGAGGGCGTGATCAACGCCTACGGCGGCCTCCGGCCCCACCCGGACCGGGACGACTACATCATTGGGGAGGCCCCCGGCGCCCCCGGCTTCCTCAACGCCGCCGGCATCGAGTCCCCCGGCCTCACCGCCGGCCCCGCCATCGGGGAGCACCTGGCCAGGCTGGCGGTGGAGAAGCTCTCCCCCGCCGAAAAGGAGAACTACCGGCCCGGCCGGGAGGTGCTCAAGCCCTTCCGGGAGATGAGCGAGGAGGAGCGCACGGAGGCCATCCGGCAGAATCCGGATTACGCCAAGATCGTCTGCCGCTGCGAACAGGTGACGGAGGCGGAAATCCGGGACGCCATCCGCCGCCCCGTGGGCGCCAGAAGCGTGGGCGCGGTGAAAATGCGGACCAGGGCCGGCATGGGCCGCTGCCAGGGGGGCTTCTGCCAGAGCCGGGTGGTGGAGATCCTGTGCGAAGAGCTGGGCTGCTCCCCCCTGGAGGTCACGCAGTCCGGAAGCGATTCCTATATCCTGCTGGGAGAGGCTTGCTCCCACCGCTTTGAGGAGGCCCAGGCATGAGACAGGTTGACGTATTGATCATCGGCGGAGGCAGCGCCGGTATGGCGGCGGCCGCCGCCGCCTACGAGCAGGGCGTCCGGAACATCCTGATTCTGGAGCGCTCCGACCGCCTGGGCGGCATCCTCTGCCAGTGCATTCACAACGGCTTCGGCCTCCACCGCTATCAGGAGGAGCTCACCGGACCGGAATACGCGGCCCGCAATGTCGCCGTTATCCGGGAAAAGCAGATTCCCTATCTCCTGCGGACCTTCGTCCTGGACGTCACGCCGGACAAGCGGGTCACCGCCATGAACCCGGAGGAGGGTCTGTTCCACCTCCAGGCCAAGGCCATCGTGCTGGCCATGGGCTGCCGGGAGCGCTCCAGGGGCGCCTTGATGATCCCCGGGACGCGGCCCGCCGGCGTCATCACCGCCGGAGCCGCCCAGCGCTATTTGAATCTGGAGGGCTATCTCCCCGGGAAACAGGTCGTCATCCTGGGCTCCGGCGACATCGGGCTCATCATGGCCCGGCAGTTCGTCATGGAGGGCATCGAGGTCAAGGAAGTGGTGGAGCTGATGCCCTTCTCCAGCGGCCTCACCCGGAACATCTCCCAGTGTCTCAACGATTTCAACATCCCCCTCAGCTTCTCCAGCACCGTCATCGAGATCCGGGGCCGGAGCCGGGTTTCCAGCGTCGTCGTGGCCAAGGTGGGCCCCGACCGCAAGCCCATCCCCGGGACGGAGCGGGAGATTCCCTGCGACACCCTGCTGATCTCCGCGGGCCTGATCCCGGAAAACGAGCTGAGCAAGGCCGCGGGCGTTCAAATGTCCCCCTCCACCAAGGGGGCCGTGGTGGACGACACGCTGCAGACCTCCGTCCCCGGTATCTTTGCCTGCGGCAATGTGCTCCACGTTCACGACCTGGTGGACAATGTCAGCGCGGAGAGCGAGGACGCCGGGCGGAACGCCGCCAGATACGTCCTTGGCGAATTGGCCCCCAGCGACTTTTCCAGGGCCGTCCCCGTGGAGGAGGGCCAGGGCGTCGGCGGCCTGGTTCCCCAATACGTCAGCCCCTCCGGGGCCTCCGAGACGGTGAAGCTGATGTTCCGCCCCAGGGCGAAATATCCCGGCGGCGCGGCCTGCGCCTATATCGGCGGCGATCTGGCCGCCCGGAAGAAGGCCGTCGTGCTGACCCCCGGCGAGATGTGCGAGCTCACGGTAAAGCGCTCCGCTTTCCAAAACGCCGCCGGGGCCGTCGTGAAGATTGAGGAGAACAGCTGAACGGTCCGCCGAGTCGAAAGGGGAGTACAACTTATGGAAGAAAAGCAATTCATCTGCATCAACTGCCCCATGGGATGCCGCCTGACGGTTTCCCTGGCGGAGGGACAGGCCGTTTCCGTGGCCGGCGCCTCCTGCCGGCGGGGCGAGGCTTACGGCCGGCAGGAGGCCGTGGCCCCCATGCGGGTGCTGACCTGCCTGATGCGCCCGGCCAACCGGGAAAAGCCCCTCAGCGTCAAAACCAGCGCTCCGGTCCCGAAGGAGCTGCTGTTCCGCTGTGCCAACCAGATTTACGCCACCCATCCCCAGGCTCCCATTCCCATGGGAAGCGTCGTCATCCACGATCTCTGCGGAACCGGAGCGGACGTTCTGGCCACCCAGGATCTGGTATAGTCGGCGCCGCTGAACCGAACCCAACGGGTTCCCTTCGGCGCGGCGCCTGACCTCATAGGAAACGCATGGGCGCTTTGCGCCCCGGCGGACCAAGGGTCCGCCGGTTGAAAAGAAGGGGTTCCCCCCTCTTTTCAGCTGCGTTGACTACATAAGGCCCCTCTGCGCGGCCTGCAAATAAAAAGGAAAGGAGATGTCAAAAAAAGCACAAACTACCGCAAGAACAAACGATGATGAAAAGGAGAAACATTATGAACAAGAAGTTGAAAAAGCTTGCGTCCCTGTTCCTGGTCCTGTCTCTGGTGTTTGCCCTGTCCGCCTGCGGCGGAAATAACGGCGGCAGCCAGCCCTCCACCCCCAGCACCTCCGGTGATTCCGGCAGCTCGAACTCCGGCGATTCCGGCGCCTCCGGCGATTCCGTCACCCTGAAAATGGCCAACCAGCACTCCTCCGACACCGTCGCCAACCAGCTGGACCAGGAGATGTGCAAGCGCATTGAGGAGGAGACCGACGGCCGGATCAAAATCGAGCTCTACTCCGACAGCGCCTTGGGCGACTATACCAACGTCTTCGACGAGCTGATGGTGGGCACCATCGACATGGCCCACATCTCTCCCGTGGAAACCTATGACAGCCGCGTCTCCGTCACCATGCTGCCCTATCTGGCCTTCTCCTACGACGAGCTGCTGAAGGTCTACGACGAGGACGGCTTCCTGTTCGGCCAGCTGAACGAGGCCCTGGGCAACCTGGGCATCCACCTGGGCGGCGTGTTCTGCGAGGGCTTCAACGGCGTGGGCTCCATGCAGGAGCTGACCAACGACGCCGCCCCCAACGCTGAAAAGGGCGCCATCATCCGCTCTCCCATGATGGACGTTTACTCCCTGTGCCTGCAGGATATGGGCTTCCGCGTGTCCTCCATGCCCTATTCCGACACCTATACCGCCATGCAGACCGGCGTTGTGGCGGGTCTTGCCGGCGGCACCGCCCAGGTCAACTATATGACCTTCCGGGACCTGATCAAGGCGTTCTACGACTACCGCTATATCCAGGAAGCCACCATGATCCTCTTCAGCCAGAAGACCTGGGATACCTTCTCCGCCGAGGACCAGGAAACCATCACCAAGATCATCAAGGAAACCTGTGAAAAGGCCGCCACCATGGCCGAAGACGCCAACAACGAATATATGGGAAAAATGGAGGCCGAAGGCATCAAGGTCGTCACCTTCACGGACGAGGAGCTGGCCGGCTTTGCCGAGAGCTGCCGCGCCAACGTGTGGCCCCAGCTGGCGAAGAACTACCCCGACGGCTTCCTGGAAGCTGTGCAGGAAAGCCTGAGCTGATCAACGCACACGGTATTTACCCTCTTTTGGACACTGTACCGTGTTTCCCACGGTACAGTGTCCCTTTTCAAAACGGTATTGAAACGGAGGTTTTATGAAATTACTGAAGAAAGCGGATCAGGCCCTGAACCGGGTGCAGAACTGGATCCTGGTCATCACCGGAACGGCCATCACGGCCATGATCCTGGTCAACGCCGCCTGCCGGTTCCTCCAGATCGACTGGTTCGGCTCCGAGGAGCTGACCATGTTTGTGGCCTTTTGGCTGTATTTCGTCGGATCGGCCTGCGCCTCCCGGGAGGACACCCATATCAGCGCGGACATGCTGGCCCTGTTTACCGAGGACCCCAAGGCCCGGGCCGTGGCCGGCATCGTCAAAAACGTGATCTCCGTGGTGATGTGCGCGGTTTTCACCTATTGGTGCTTCAACTACGTGTCCTGGCAGATGAGCCTGGGGGCCAAGTCCTCCGCCTACAAGCTGCCGATCGTGATTTCCACCATTCCCATCCTGCTGTCCTTTGCCCTGTGGGTGCTGTACCTCATCCGGGACCTGATGCGGAATATCCGCAGCCTCACCGGCGGCGCAGCGCAGAC
>CAQVQZ010000014.1:0-13853 GCA_948902155.1 uncultured Oscillibacter sp. | reverse complement strand
AGAATAAGCGATGTTAGTTGCTTCCGCTCTGCTGATCCTCATTGTCATCATGGTCATCGGGGTCCCCGTGCCCCTGGCCTTCCTGGTGTCCTCCGTGGTCATCTGCCTGGGCACCGGCGCGGACCCCCAGATGCTGCTGATCAACGGCTACAACAAGATCAACTCCGTTCTGCTTCTGACCATCCCGCTGTTCGTTCTGGCGGGCTCCCTCATCAACAACGGCGGCCTGGGCGAAAAGCTGGTGGGCGCCGTGGAGCGGTCCAAGCTGGGCCGCATGAAGGGCGGCCTGGGCATCGTCACCGTGGTTTCCTGCGCCGTGTTCGGCGCGGTGTCCGGCTCCTCCTCCGCCACGGTGTCCTGCATCGGCTCCATCATGGCTCCCCGCCTGCGGGCCACTGGATACCCGGACGGCCTGATCGGCGCGCTGGTGGCTAGCTCCGGCGTGCTGGGCATCCTCATTCCCCCCAGCATGCTGATGATCCTCTTCGCCTGGGCCAGCAACACCTCGGTCCTGGGCTGCTTCCTGGCCACGGTGGTCCCCGGCATCATGCTGGTGATTCTGCTCAGCATCGTCAACGTCGTCCTCTACGGCCGGGGCGTGGGCGGAGAGCGGGTTTCCGTCACGGATACCATCATCGAAAACGCCCAGCGGCAGGAGGCCGAGAAGGCCCAGAAGGCCGCTGAGAAGTCCCTGAAGAAGGGCCGGAAAAGCGGCGAGAGCGCCATCCCCGCCCTGATGATGCCCGTTATCATTCTGGGGAGCATTTACTGCGGCTTCCTGACGGCCACCGAGGCCGCCGCCCTCTCCGTGGTGTACGCCATCCCCATCGGCATCTTCTATTACAAGAAAATCAACATGGAGAGCTACCGCGTGGCGATGATCGAGGCCGGAAAGACCTCCGGCGTCATTATGGCCATGATGCTCACCGTCCAGATTCTCAGCCGCCTGTACATGACGGAGAATCTGCCCGACCTGATTCTGGGCCTGCTGACCTCCATCTCCAGCAACCGGATCGTCATCCTTTTGATGATCAACCTCTTCATGGTCATCATGGGCATGCTGATGGACGACTGCTCCAACACCATCCTGCTCACGCCCATTCTGCTGCCCATCATGACGGCCCTGGGCGTCTCCCCCTTCCACTTCGCGGCCATCCTGGGCGTCAACATCGGCATGGGCAACATCACGCCGCCCACCGCTCCCCTGCTGTACCTCTCCGCCCGCATCACCGGCTCCCAGGTGAAAAACGAGCTGAAGCCCACGGTCCTGCTCATCCTCTTCGCCTGGCTGCCCACGCTGCTGGTCACCACCTACTGGCCCACGCTGGCGGAGTTCCTGCCCAGGCTGATGGGCTATATGTAAGAGCCTGCGGCCGCGGAAGGCCCCGGGGCGGGCCCCGCCCTCCTTCCGCCGCCGGCGCGGGCTCCAAAACTTTGGAGGTTTACAAATGAAAGAGTACAGCAGCATTTTCAACCACGCTCTGGCCCCCATCACGCCGGGGCCCTCCAGTTCCAACACCTGCGGCCCCGTCCGCATCGGCATGGTCTGCCAGCAGCTGCTGGGCGAGGTCCCTGCAAAAGCCGTGGTGGAGTACTACACCAAGGGCGCCTTCCCCAACACGCTTTACGGGATGAAGAGCGACGTGGCCTTTGTCAACGGCCTGCTGGGGCTGGAGCAAAACACCCCCGGCTTTAACGACGCCTATCAAAAAGCCCGGGACGCCGGCATGGACGTCTCCTTCGCGGAGGTGGACGACCTGACCGTGGGCGGCATGGAGACGGTCCGGGTCCGCATGACGGCCCACGACGGCTTCCGCCTCACGGTCATCGGCGAGTCCGTGGGGGGCGGCGCCTTCCGCATCCACTACATCGACGACTGTCCCATGGACATCCGGGGCATGAATTACGAGCTCCTGGTGTTCCTGAACGCCCCCTCCGGCGGGGCCGCCTCCGCCCTGGTCCGGGAGCTGGCCGCCCAGGTGGAAAAATGCAACGACGCCGCCTGCGTCACCGGCGGGTCTTATTCCATCGTAAACGTCAAGACCGCCGTCCCGGTTGACCCCGCCCTTCTGGCCGCCCTGACCGCCAGGGAGGACGTGGCCCGGGTCCGGGTGGTCAAGCCCATCCATCCCATCATTACGGACGTCTCCCGCAAGCCCCCCTTTGAGTCGGCGGAGGAGATGGTCGCGTACTGCCGGAGCAGGCAGTGCTCCCCCGCCCGGGCCGCCATTGATTACGAGGCCGCCGTCAGCGGCTGGAGCGAGGAGCGCATCCGCAGCTATGGGGACATGCTCATCGCCATCATGCGGGATTCCCGCGCCGGAGGCTTCCGCCCCGACCTGCGCTTTGACGGCATCGTCTCCGCCAAGGCCGCCCTCCTCCAGAACCGGGTGGGCCGGGAGGGCATGCCCTCCCTGGGGCTGCTGGACGACGCCATTCCCAGCGCCCTGGGCATCATGGAGCACAGCAACGCCACCGGGAAAATCGTCTGCGTCCCCACCGGAGGGTCCTCCGGCATCGTGCCGGGGCTGCTCCTCTCCGCGGCGGAGCGGATGCACGCCTCGGACGACGCCCTGTATGAGGCCCTGATGACCGCCGGAATTGCCGGCGTTTTGATGATGGTGGACGGCAACGAGTTCGCCGGAGGCACCCACGGCTGCCAGGCCGAGATCGCCTGCGGCACCGCCATGGCGGCGGCGGGGCTGGTCCAACTGATGGGCGGCACCGCCCAGGAGGCCTGCGACGCCGCCTCCATGGGGCTCCAGTGCTTCCTCGGCCTGATCTGCGACCCCGTGGCCGGCCTGGTGCAGGTCCCCTGCCTGGCCCGGAACATCGCCGGCGTCTCTGTGGCCGCGGCCTCGGCGGAGGCCGTCCGGGCCGGCTTCGACGTGGTGATCCCCCTGGACGAAATGAGCCGCATCATGGTCCGGGTGGGCACGGACATCACCCGGGAGCTGGGCATGTGCTGCAGCGGCTGCTGCCTGACCCCCACCGGCGCGCGGCTGACCCGCGAGCGGGAGGAGGCCCGGAAGCGCCAAACGCCCTGACCCGCCGCAAAATCTGATTTTGACAGGAGTATGATCATGGTAAAACTCACGGAATACGAACAGCAGATGCTGGACGGAGCCTTTGGCCGTTATAAGCAGATTGCTATGGAACACGTGGTGGAGTTCGCCAACGTCATGGGGGCTGAGGAGCTGGTCAAAATCTCCAAGGTCCACATGTGCGCCGGGTGCCCTCCCCTGGAATACGGCCAGTCCGACGACTTTGACGAGAGCTTCCGCCGCACGTTCCTGTGGACCAAGGAGCCCGTGGGCTTCGAGGGCTACTCCCCCGAGGTCTATGTGCAGACCGACGGCGGCGCGGTGGACCAGTACGATCCCAAGCCCATGTACCTTTCCCAGGAGCTCTTTGAGCGGAACCGGGAGCGGGAGCTGCGCTATGCCCAGGGCGGCGTGAGCATCGTCGGCTCCTGCACGCCTTATCTCAACGGATGGATTCCCCTTCGGGGCGAAACCTTCATGACGACGGAGTCCAGCAACGTGCTGTTTTCCAACTCCGTCTTCGGCGCGGCGGGCAACTCCAACGGCGTCGCCGCCTGCGCCTGGGCGGCCATCACCGGCCGGGGGCCCAAGTGCGGCATGCACCTGCCCGAAAACCGCATCGCCTCCGTGGAGGTGCAGATCCGGTGCGCCTGCGAAACGCCGCGGGACTGGGACATCATCGGGTACGCCCTGGGCCGGCTTATCATTCAGCACAACAACGCCGTCCCCGTGGTGACCGGGCCCTTCCACGACGTGGACATCATCCGGCTGAAGCGGATGTTCTCCGCCATCGCCACCACCAGCGGCCTGGAAATGTGCCACATCGAGGGCGTGACTCCGGAGGCCCCCACCAAGGAAATCGCCCTGGGGGGCAAGAAGGACTATCCCGTCCTGCAGATCACCCAGGCGGACTATGACGCCGCCGAGCAGCTCCTCTGCGACCCCGGCAGCGGCCCCGTGCAGCTGATTTCCGTCGGCTGCCCCCACTACTGCCTGGAGGAGATCCGGGACGCCGCCGCCTACATCAAGGGCAAGCATGTCCACGAGGGCGTGCGCCTGATCTTCTGGACCAGCTGCTCCATCCGGGAGGCCGCCCGCATGTCCGGCTATCTGGCCACCATTGAGGCCGCCGGGGCCACCATCGGCACCAACGGCTGTCCCCTGGTTCAGGGCTTCGCCTGTTACGACGGCGTGACCGGCATGGCCGTGGACGCCGCGAAGCAGGCCCATTACAACCGCTCCTGGCTTAAGGGCGGAAAGATGTTCTACGGCACCATGGAGCAGTGTGTCGACGCCGCCGTTTCCGGTATGTGGGAGGGAAAGTGACTATGGAAAAAACCATCGTTTTAAAGGGCCGCCCCGCGTATCCCGGCGTGGCGGAGGGCTATGCCATGTGCTGCCCCAACAGCATCCAGGGCTGGGCGGGCGTGGAGGCGTCCACCGGCAGGATCATCGAAAAGGGCCACGTCCACGAGGGCGAGAGCTTTGACGGCAAAATCCTGGTGGTTCCCACCAGCAAGGGCTCCTGCGGCTGGTCCGGCCTCTTCCAGGGGCCCATGGACCTCTCCGGCATCCGCCCCGCGGGCTGGGTCGTGAAGTACGCGGACTCCAAGGTGGGCGTGGCCGCCGTGCTGGTGGGCAGCCCCATGGTGGCCGATTTTGAGGAAGATATCTTCCAATTCATCCAGGATGGGGACCATGTGGTGGTCAACGGCACCGAGGGCACGGTCACCATTACCAAAAAGAGCTGACCTTCGAGGCCCCGGCTCCCCGTCTCTCCCTTGGCTCACGCCAACGGGGACCGGGGCCTCCGGTCTATATTGTCAACGCGGCTGCGGCTGAACCGAAGAAGATCCTTCGGTTCAGCCGGCGAAGCAACGCTGGAAGGAGTTTTTTTATGAGCAAGAAGGAAAAAATTACGCTGCCGGGTGCGGAGTCCGGCCTCTGCTACTCCCCCGCCATCCGCTATGGCGACGTCCTCTATGTCGCCGGGCAGGTGGGCATGGACGAACAGGGCCGCGTCCCCTCCGACATCCAAAGCCAGACCGCCGTGGCCATTGAGAACGCGAAAAAGCTCATCGAGGCCGCCGGAGGCTCCCTGGACGACGTGCTGATGTGCCGCTGCTTTTTGCAGAAGAAGGAGGACTTCGCCGGCATGAACGAAGCCTATGCCAAATTCTTCGGCGGCGCGCACAACGTGGCCCCCGCCCGCTACACGGTCATCGCCCCGCCGGTGGACGACGTCTACCTGGTGGAAATTGCCATGATCGTGGGGCTGTGAGCCCTTCCGGGGCGGCTCCGCCGCCTCCGTGCCGCCGGATACAGGGGGACCCATGAACGCATCTTTCTTGATCAATCTCATCTTTTTTCTCTTCGCCCTTCTGGGCGCGGCGGACTATCTGCTGGACAACCGGCTGGGGCTGGGAAGCCAATTTGAGCGGGGCATCTGCTGCGCAGGGAAGCTGATTATCGCCATGACGGGCTTTATGGCCCTCTCCACCGTCCTGGGGCGGCTGCTGACGCCGGTTGTAACGCCGCTGTTCACCGCCATGGGAGCCGACCCCTCCGCCCTGGCGGGCATGATCCTGGCCAACGACTCCGGCGGCGCCGCCCTGGCGGCCGAGATGGCCCTGGACCCCGTGGCGGGGGATTTCAACGGCTATTT
Source organism: uncultured Oscillibacter sp. (assembly GCA_948902155.1). Next base: position 8,144 of record CAQVQZ010000014.1, on the reverse strand, counting down.
CGTGGCCTCCATGCTGGGGGGCTCCGTGATGTGCATCATCCCCATGACCATGCTCAGCGCCGGGCCGGCCGTCCGCTCCTCCGCAATCTACGGGCTGGTCATCGGCCTGGCCTCGGTGCCCCTGGGCGCGGCGGCGGGGGGGCTGGCCGCCGGGTATCCCCTCGGAGTGGTGCTGCCGAACCTGATTCCCGCATCTTTGCTGTGCTTTGCCCTGTTCCTGGTCCTGCTGCTGCTGAACCGCTGGATCGTCCGGCCCTTTCAGCTCCTCGGGAAGCTGCTGGTGGGCGTGAGCCTCACCGGCCTTCTGCTGACGGAGGCCCGGGAGCTCTTTGGAATCGAGCTCGTGGAGGGCCTGAACCCCTTTGACGGCATCATTTACATCATCGGGGGCATCGCCCTGGTGCTCAGCGGCGTGTTTCCCCTGCTGTCGGTGGTTTCCAGGCTCCTCAGGAGGCCCCTGGCCCGGATGGCGGAACGGCTCCGCGTCACCGACGGGGACGTCTCCAGCCTGCTGGTGACGGCCGTCAACGTCTTTCCCACCTTCGAGCTTTTGAACGGCATGAGCCCCAAGGGCGTCCTGCTGAACTGCGCCTTCATGGTGGGGGCCAACTGCATGCTGGGGGACCATTTCGCCTTCACCTCCCAGACCAAGCCGCCCCTGGCCCTTCCGGTCCTTTTCGGAAAGGCGGTGGCCGGCTTCCTGGCCCTGGCCCTGGCGCTGCTGCTGGCCCCGAGGCTGCTGGACGCTCCGGACTCTGCCGGAGAGCGGGGCGAACCTACATCCACTACAACATAAGGAGTGATTCTATCATGAAATCCAAAATCATCATCATGCTGACCCACAACGATCGAACCGTCAAAAACGCCCAGGAGGTCTTCGACTCCTGCAAGGACCTGCCCGTGGACTTCTGGGGCTTTAAGGACGTCGGCCTGGAGCGGGACAAGATGGCCAAGCTGGTCGCCTCCATGAAGGCGGCGGGCAAGACCACCTTCCTGGAGGTCGTCACCTACTCCGAAGAGGACTGCATGGCCGGGGCCAAGGTCGCCGTGGAGATGGGCTTTGACTATCTGATGGGGACCCTTTTCTTTGACAGCGTCTATGCCTATCTCCAGAAGCACCAGGTCAAGTATCTCCCCTTCTGCGGCAAGGTCAGTGGCAGCCCCAGCGTGCTGGAGGGCAGCTTTGACGAAATCATTGCCGACGCCCGGTCCATGCTGGCCAAGGGCGTCTACGGCATCGACCTTCTGGCCTTCCGCCATGCCCAGGGCGCGGAGCTGGCCGAGGCGTACTGCGCCGCGGTGGACGCCCCCGTGGTCATCGCGGGAAGCATCAACAGCAACGAGCGCATTGATTTTATCAACCGCGTGGACCCCTGGGCCTTTACCATGGGCTCCGCCCTGTTCACCGAGAACTTCGCCCCCGGCCAGGGCTTCCGCAAGAACCTGGAGGCTGTCGCCGCCTATATGGACAGCATCCAATAACGCTCCGCAGCCGTGTCCCCCGGGGCGCCCTGCGGGACACGGCTGATCGTTTCGGAAAATTCAAAAAGCGCCGGGCGGCGGAACCCTTTGGCCCGCCCGGCGCTTCGCGGAGGTCAACATGGCAACACTGATACTAGGAATCGACATCGGCACCACCTCGCTCAAAACGGCGGTCTTCACCGACCGGGGGGAGAAAGTCTCCTCCGCCATCAAGGAATACAGTCTGCTGACGCCGGAGCTGAACGTGGTGGAGGCGCCCTGCGGCGTTTATATGGACTCCATCCAGGCGTGCCTGAAGTCCATGGAGCAGTCGGGAGACGTCTGCCTGAAGGAGATCGGAGTCATCGGCTTTTCCGTCCAAAGCGAGACGCTGCTGTTTCTGGACGGCGGTGCCCGGCCGGTGCGGAACGCCATCGTCTGGATGGACAACCGGGCCGGGGAACAGGCAAAGCGCCTGAAGGCCCGCTTTGGGGACGAGCTCTGCTACCAGGTCACGGGGCAGGTCAGCTTTGAGGCCTGCTGGCCCGCGGCCAAGGTGATGTGGGTCCGGGAGCACGAGCCCCAGGTATACGAGAAGGTCCGCCACATCCTGCTGCTGGAGGACTACATCCTCTATCTGCTCACAGGGCGCTTCGTCTCCGAGTGCTCCCTGCTCAGTTCCACGGAGTACTGGGACATCCGCACAAAGGATTACTGGCAGGAGCTGCTGGACTTTGCCGGGATCGACCGGGCCTGGCTCCCGGAGGTCATCGAACCCGGACAGCTGGTGGGCGCCATCCTGCCGGAGGCCGCCCGGAGCCTGGGGCTCTCCCCCGGCGTGCAGGTCTGCTCCGGCTGCATGGACCAGGCCGCCGCCGCCGTGGGCGTCGGCAACATCCAGCCGGGGATGTTCTCGGAAAACATCGGCGCGTCCCTGGCGGTCTGCGCCCCCACCAAAACCCTCACCTACGACCCCAACCGGCAGATGCCCATCCACTACTTCGCCATCCCGGACACCTATATGATGCACACCTTCACCACCGGCGGCATGTGCCTGCGGTGGTTCCGGGACAACTTCTGCCAGCGGGAGCTGCACATGCAGGAGGCCACGGGGCTGGACTCCTATCACCTGATGGACCTCCAGGCGCTCACGGTGTCCCCCGGCTCCGACGGCCTGATCGCCCTGCCCCATCTCCAGGGGGCCATGGCCCCGGACGTGGATTTGAACGCCAAGGGCGTCTTTTACGGGGCCACGCTGAAGCACACCAAGGCCCACTTCATTCGCAGCATTATGGAGAGCCTCGGCTATATCATCTGCCGGAATCTGGAGTCCGTCGCCGAGATGGGGCTGGACATCCAGCAGATCCGCACCATGGGCGGAGGCTCCAAGTCCGACATCTGGAACCAGATCAAAGCGGACATCACCGGGCGGACCCTCCGGATCACCGGCTGTTCCCAGGACGCCGCCTGTCTGGGCGCGGCCATCCTGGCGGGCGTCGCCGTCGGTATCTTCGAGAGCGTGGGCTCCGCCGTCTCCTCCATGGTCCGGCTGGAAAAAAGCTACCAGCCGAACCCCGCCAACCACCTTGTCTACCGCAGGCAATACGAAAAATACAAGCTCCTCTTCGCCTCGCTCTCCGCCCTGTTCGAGCTGGACGCGGCGGAGCAGCCGTAACAGAAAGGAAGGCCGTTTATGCCCGCAACAGAAGCTTTGACCCACGGCGTCTATCTGGTGGGCGTCGACGCCGAAGGCGTCCGCAACCTGATGACGGCGGCCTGGGTCACCCAGATTTCCTCCAACGCGCTGCTGCTTGCCGTGGGACGGACCCATTACACCGCGGAGCTCATCCGCCGCTGCGGCCACTTCTCCCTCAGCGTCCTCACCGGGGAACACCGGGAAATTGCCCGGCGGTGCGGCACGGTTTCCGGACGGAGGGAAAATAAATTGGCAGGCCTCCCCCTGGGAAGCTCTGCCGACGGGGACCCGGTGCTGGACGGCGCCGCGGCCCACTTTTCCTGCCGGGTGATCGAGACCGCGGAGGTCCTGGATCACGTGCTGTTCTGCGGGGAAATTGTCTCCTCCACCCACTTCGGGGGGACGCCCATGCAGTACCATCCCGGGGACTTTTTCTAAGATTTTCTCTTTCAAAGGGCGTCTTCACCCCATTGAAACGGACGAATCCCGGCACACAGTGCCGGCGGGCGGCGTTTCGGAGGTCGAAGCCGCCCTTTTCCGTTTTTCAGGTCCCGGCCCGGAGCCCCGCTCCAAACCCGCGGCGCCGTTTTGGAATCCCTCTCCCGGCGGGACAGGCAGCTGTCCGCAAACGCGCCCCGCGGGACGCGTCCGCAGCCCCTCTGCCGGCAAGGGGCGGGCCAAGCCCCTACTCCTCCTCTGGCGCCTCGCTGAAAACCACCTGACAGCCCCGCTTCTGGAGCTGGCCGATGAATTTCCGGTCCGCAAAGGGATTGGTGACGATCACATCCGCACCAGACAGGTCCATAAACGCCTGTACGCTGGTGCGGCCCATTTTGGAGCTGTCCGCCAGCACAAAGACCTGCCGGGCGGCTTTTGCCATGCACCGTTCCACATTGCTGATGAGGATGTTGTCCCCCCAGAAGCCCTGCTCCAGGTCGATGCCGTCCACCCCGATGAAGGCCTTGTCAAAGGACATCGCGTTAAAGGTCTGCATGGCGTTGGTCCCCACGATGCAGCCCGTCCGCTCGCTGACAATTCCCGCGCAGATCTGCACCTCAATGCTGCGGTTCCGCAGCAGCACGTTGGCCGAGGCGATGGAGTCCGTCACAACGGTGGAGCGCTTCAGATCCAGAAGGCTGCCGCAGAACTCCAGCAGAGTGGAACCCCCCGCCACGGCGATCCGGTCCCCGTCCTTTACATAGCTCCGGGCGCACAGGGCGATCATCCGCTTCCTGTCCACGTTTACCAGGGACTTCTGGGCCAGGGAAATATCCTTGTTGGCGTCCACGCTGACGGCTCCGCCATGGGTCCGAATCAGAAGGCCCTTTTCCTCCATAGAGGCCAGGAGCTTCCGGGTCGTGGACGGGGCAATGTGAAGGAGCTTGCTGACGTCTTCCGTCGTGACGCGGAAACGGCTGTTCAGCAGATGAAGCACCTGGTTCGCCCGGTCTTCAAAGAGCATCGTTTTAATAGTACCACCTCATTTCCCTTTTTCTGTCTTTTGTCTTATTATACACCCTCTTTTGCAAAAAATCTATTCCCAACTTTCCGATAAACCTCCCAATTGCTGTATAGGGTTCAGGCCCGCTCTTTGGACGGTCTGCGGCGGTTTGCCCTGTCGTTGACAGGAACGGGCCGGACCGCTATAATAAGCTCGAAGGCGGTCGAACTTCTTCCGGGGCCTTCATTTCTCCAAACCGCCGTCCGTCTGACGCAACAGGAGGACCGCTTATGAAACCGCGTATTTCCGCCATGCTTCTTTGTTTTCTGCTCTGCCTGAGCGCCTGCGGCCCCGGCGGCGCCTCTGCCGAGGCGCCGGAGGTCCCGGAGTCCGCGCCGGAGGAGGCGGCTCCTTTCGAAGCGGCTCCTCCTCCGGAGGAACCCGCGCCTCCGGCTCCCCCCGCTCCGACTGTGGCCACCCTCGCCGTCTGCGGCGACGCCATGAGCCACATGCCGCTCACCAACGACGCCTGGAACGGGGAACGGTATGACTACGGCCGCATTATGGCCGCCGCCGGACCCTATGTGGAGGCCGCCGACTACGCCGTGGTCAATCTGGAAACCACCCTTTCCGGCGGCCCGCCCTACTCCGGCTATCCCGCCTTCAACTCCCCCGACGATCTGGCCCATGACCTGAAGGCTCTGGGCTTCGACCTCTGCCTCACCGCCAACAACCACAGTCTCGACCATGGGTTCTCCGGCCTCAGCCGGACCCTGGACGTGCTGGACCAGGCGGGCCTGGCCCATGTGGGCACCAGCCGCACCCAGGAGGAGTGCGGACAAAACATCGTGCTGGCGGACGTGGGCGGCATCTCGGTGGCCTTTCTGGGCTATACCTACGGCACCAACGGCATCCCTGTGCCCAAAAAGCACCCCTACGCCGTCAACCTCTTCAACTCCGACTACCTGTCCACCCTCTCCACCCCCGACCGGGACCGCCTTGCCGCCGATCTGGGCGCAGCCAGGGACCTGGGCCCGGACCTGGTCGCCGTGATGATCCACTGGGGCGCGGAGTATCAGACCAAGCAGAACCGTTATCAGGAAGAGCTGGCGGAGTTCCTCTTCCAGCAGGGGGCGGACATCATCCTGGGGGGCCATTCCCACGTCCCCCAGCCCATGGAGCTGCGCACCCTGCCCGACGGGCGGCAGGGCTTCGTCTGTTTCTCCCTGGGCAACTTCATCTCCTCGCAGACCAAGCCCCTCACCGACACCACGGCGGTCTTGACCCTGGAGCTCACCCGCAGCGGCGAGACCGGCGAGGCCCAGGTTACCGGCTGTTCCTACCGGCCCATGTACATGCTGCACCGGGACAAGGGCGCTTCTCCCCGATTCGAGCTGGTGGATATTCACGCCGCCCTGGAAGCCGGCGGGGCGGACGCCCCCCTGAAGGGCAGGCTGGAAAAAGCCCTGGAGACCTGCCGCGCCGTCTTTGGCGAATCCTATGACCGGGCTCCGCCTGCGGCCCAGGCAGTAAAAGCGGAACGCTGACCAAACAAATGGAAGAGGTGTGCTGGAATATCATGAACATCCTATTCGTCTGCCACGGCAACATTTGCAGAAGCCCCATGGCCGAATTCGTAATGAAGGAACTGGTGAAAAAAGCCGGGCTGGAGGACCAATTTCAAATCGCCTCCGCCGCCACCAGCACCGAGGAAATCGGCTGTCCGGTCTATCCTCCCGCCCGCCGGAAGCTGGCGGAGCACGGTATCTCCTGCGCCGGGAAGACCGCCCGGCAGCTCCGGCGGGAGGACTATGCCCAGTACGACCTGCTGATCGGCATGGACCGGGCCAATCTGCGGAACATGTCCCGCATCTGCGGCGGGGACCCCGGGGGAAAAATCCACGCCCTGTTGGAATACGCGCCCCCCTCTCCTGCAGAGCCGGAGGCTTTTTCGAAACGGGAAGGCTTTGGGAAGCGCCCGCCTCAGGCGGAGGTCCGGGAAGTGGCGGACCCCTGGTATACCGGGGACTTTGAAACCGCCTACCGGGACATCCTGGCGGGCTGCAGGGGGCTGCTGGCAGCCCTGGAGGGGAAGGAGGTGAGGTATGACCCGCGGATTCATTGAGGGCTGTGTGGATTCCCACGTCTCCGCCCTGGCCGCCTGCCGGGGCGGAGCGGACCGGCTGGAGCTGTGCGCAAACCTCTCCATCGGCGGAACCACGCCCTCCCTCGGACTGTTCCAACAGGTCCGGCGGGACTGCGCCGTCCCCGTCAACGTCCTCATCCGCCCCCGCTTTGGGGACTTTCTCTACTCGGCGGAGGAGGCGGAGGAGATGGAGGACTGCGTCCGCCGCTTCCGGGACCTGGGGGCCAACGGCGTGGTGCTGGGGGCGCTGACGGCGGAGGGGCGGCTGGACAAGGCGCGGATGGCCCGCCTTATGAAGGCCGCCGGGGACATGGAGGTCACCCTCCACCGGGCTTTCGACATGACCCGGGACCCGCTGGAGTCCCTGGAGGCGGCGGTGGATCTGGGCTGCCGGACCATCCTCACCTCTGGGCAGGAACGGAACGCCCTGGCGGGAGCGGAGACTTTGCGGGTTCTCCAGGAGCGGGCCGCGGGCCGCGTCGCCGTTATGGCGGGCTGCGGCGTGGAGGCGGGAAACGTCCGGGAAATTCACGAGCGGACCGGGGTATATGTCTTCCACACCTCCGGGCGGCGGGGCCCCGTGGACAGCGGCATGGTTTACCGGAAGGCCACGGTTTCCATGGGCCTGCCCTCCCTGCCGGAGTACGAGCTCTGGCGGACGGACGAGGAGGCGTTCCGGGCCTGCGCGGAGATTGTGCATGGGCTGCCATGACCGCTAAACCGCCGTTCCGTTAAAAGCCAGAACAGCTGCCGAGCACACAGGCGGCCTCCTGTGGTGGCCTTCTCAGCCAGCTGATTGGAAAAAGCCGGCACCTCCCTAAGGGAGGTGCCGGCTTTTCAGCACAGGCGAGTAGAAGAAGGAAATCAGAGGAATACATCTCTTTCCCCCGCCGGGTCTTGCGCAGCTGTTCAGCCAGGTCAAGGTGCTCCTGCCAAATGTGAGTCGTAAGCAGACGCCGCCCTTTCCCATTGGCGCCGCAGAGCTGCCTGCAAGGACAGCATTGGCATAGCTTGGGAGTGCTGCGCTAGATTCGTTTTCCATTTTTGCCGGTGGTGGTATGGCGGAGCGCTTGGCCTTTCGGACATACAAAGCAATCCTGAAGCCGGTCATACGTGAAGTCCCAGGGACGAAAGCGGTCTTTCCTGCCCTTGCCGCGCGTGTATGGAAGGATGGGAATACAGTTGTCCTCCAAGGTCTTTTTGGCGATCCAAGGTGTTTTGCAGCCCGCGTCCATGACGACGAAAAGGCTGCTTCCGGGAATCGGCCTGTTACCTGGTTATACACCGCATCCCACGCTGTGCTGCCGTTCACATTTCCGGCGGTCACTTCTACCCCTAATATCCGGCCATGCCGGTCACAGGCGGTATGGGCCTCGCAGGCAGATTGCCGCTCATGGCCG
>CAQVQZ010000013.1 GCA_948902155.1 uncultured Oscillibacter sp. | reverse complement strand
GACGAGAGGAGGGGAGCCCATGGAGAATGTCCGGCCAAAACGCTCCCTGCGGGGGCAGATGACCTTTATTCTCCTGCTGTGCTGGCTGCTGCCCATGCTGCTGGCGGCGGGGGCGCTGGGGGGCTATCTGGCCTTCGGCCTGGGCCGTCAGTCCCAGAGGGCCATCGCCGAGCAGTTCCAGCTTAACCTCCGGATGGGGGCCGACCGGGTGGAGAGCGCGGTGGAGGCCAGCCGCCTGCCCTCCTACGACCCGGAGCTCCGGGAGGCGTGGAGCGAGTACCGGCAGGGGGAGAACTACGCCCTCTTGTACCGCCGCTGTTCTTCCCTGTTCACCCGGCTGTACCAGTCGGACAGCCGCTTCCGCTACGCCGTGTTCTGCTTCTCCGACGACCCGGAGGACCGGGCCATCACGGTGGTCAACAGCGGCTCCGGCGCGTCGGAGCGCCAGGTGCGGGAGCGCTGGCGGGACGACCTGCCCGCCGTGGCGGAGCTGGCCGGGGGGCTGGACACCGCCGTGGGCTTCCTGAACCAGGACGGGCAGGTCTATCTGGTGCGGAACCTGCTGGACTCCACTTACCGGACCATCGGCGTTCTGGCCCTGGCGCTGAACCAGCCCTATTATTTCGAGGATTTGTCCCTGCTCAGCTGGGCGTCGGCGGTGTCGGTGGAGCTGGGGCCGGATACGGTGCTCACCGTCAAGGGGGAGGCCCCGCCCCCGGAGGGGGACGGCGTGCTGGAGGTGGAGGTGACCAAGCGGGACTGCGTGCTCCGGGGCCGGGCGTCGGCGGACTACGACGCGCTGCTGGCCGGCTTCGGCGCTTACCGCTACATGCTGGGGGCGATGGCCCTGTCCCTGCTGCTGCTTTTGCTGCTGACCTTCCGCTTTTTCCGGCGGAAGATTTCCCAGCCCATCGAGGCCCTGATGGCCGGGGCGGCGGACATCCAGGAGGGCCAGTGGGGCCGTCAGATCGACTGCCGGACGGGGAGCCGGGAATTTGAGTACCTCACCGGGTCCTTCAACCAGATGTCCGCCCAGCTGCAAAACCAGTTCAACCGCCTCTACCAGGAGGAGCTGGCCCGGCGGGACGCCCAGATCAAGGCCTCCAATCCCACATCAACCCCCATTTCCTGAACAACACCCTGGAGACCATCAACTGGCAGGCCCGCATCAACGGGGACGCCAACGTCTCCAAGATGATCGAGGCGCTGTCCACCGTCCTGGACGCCGCCCTGGACCGGAAGGGACGGCCGGAGGTCCGCCTCTCGGAGGAGATGACCTATGTCAACGCCTATCTCTACATCGTGTCCCAGCGGTTCGGCAAGCGGCTCACGGTGGACATCGACCTGCCCGATACGCTGATGGACTGCATGGTGCCCCGGCTCATTCTCCAGCCCGTCATAGAGAACGCGGTGGAGCACGGCATCGGCCCCGGGGGTGCGGGGCGGGTGGCCCTGCGGGGCTATCTGAAAGGAGACTTTTTGATTTTGGAGATCGACAACAACGGCGGGCTGTCGCCGGAGGACGAGGCCCACATCGCCCGTTTGCTCTCCCCCAACTGCGACATGGCCGGGGAGCCCTCGGGCAACATCGGCATCGCCAACGTGAACCAGCGCCTGCGCATCCTCTACGGGCCGGAGTGCGGCCTGTCCATCTTCTCCGGCGGGGGCGGCCTGGTCACCGCCCGGCTCACCGTGGCCCTCCCCAAAGAGGATGGCGGCCTTAGGGGGGCCTCCGGGCAGACGGAATAACCTTGCCCTTTTTTGCCTCCGGTTGTCCGGCCTTGTTTCCGCCGCGCGCTTCTCCCAAAAATATACAAGAAATGGCAATCCGGGCTATTCGTCTCACGCCAAATCGGGTGTATGATGATATTGCACAAAAGGAAGCGTGAAACGCGCAATGGATTATGGAGGTTTTGCTATGAAACAGAAGAGATTTCTTGCCCTGCTTCTCGCCGCCGTGATGATCATCGGCCTGCTGGCGGGATGCGGAGGAAAATCGAACGGCGGCAGCTCCGGCGGTTCCAGCGGTTCCGGCAGTTCCGGCGGTCAGGACGCCGCGAAGCCCGCCGCCGGGGTGGAGCTGAACGTGGTCACCTCCTACGGCGGCGACGACGGCAACCGCAAGAATTACGAGAACGCGGTAAAGAGCTATGAAAAGGCCACCGGCAACAAGATTCTGGACGCCTCCGCCACCTCCAACGAGGAGTGGAAGGCCAAGGTGCTCACGGACTTTGAGACGGGCACCGAGCCCGACGTGCTGTTCTTCTTCACCAACGCCGACGCCGAGCCCATCATCCAGGCGGGCAAGGTGGTGGACGTGGCCACCATCCGGGGCGAATACGCGGACTACGCCTCCAACATGCGGGACTCCATGCTGGCCGTGGCCTCCGACGGGAAGAACTATGCGGTTCCCTCCTCCGGCTTCTGGGAGAACATGTTTGTCAACACCAAGGTCCTCTCTGACTGCGGCGTGGCCGTTCCCGGCCCCGATTACACCTGGGACCAGTTCCTCAAGGACTGCCAGGCCATCAAGGACAAGGGGTATACCCCCATCGCCTGCTCCCTGTTCGAGGTGCCCCACTACTGGTTTGAGTTCTGCGTGATGAACAACGGGACCCTGGGCAATCAGCTGGATGTGCCCGCGTCCTCCGGCGACGCCGCCGGGCAGAAGTGGGCCGCGGCGCTGAACGATATCAAGGACCTCTATGAAAAGGGCTATTTCCCCGTCAACACCCTCACCGCCACCGACGCCGAGACCGTCCAGCTCTTCGGAGACGGCGAAGCCGCCTTCCTCATCGACGGCTCCTGGAAGGTCAACTACTTCGTGGAGAACTACCCGGACCAGCTGGGGGATTACGCCATCTCCTACGTCCCCGCCAAGGGGGAGCGCAAGGCCAGCGAGGCCATCGGCGGCATCTCCATGGGCTATTTCATCACCAAGAAGGCGTGGGACGACTCCGCCAAGCGGGAAGCGGCCGTGAAGTTCGTGGAGCACATGACCTCCGACGAGGTGATGAGCACCTTTGTCACCACGGAGGTCACCGCCTTGAAGAACGGCGCGTCTCCCTCGGGCCTGAACGCCCTCCAGCAGTCCGCCGCCGACGCCAACGGCGCCATCACCGGCGTGGTGGGGGCCGTGCAGGACACGGTTACCAGCGAGTGCAAGACCGACCTGTTCGGCAACGTGCAGAACGTGGTCACCGGCGCCATGACCGCCGAGGCCGCAGTAGACTCCGCCGTCGCGCTGAACTGACCTGGTTTTTAGAAGGCCCCGCCCAGAGGGCGGGGCCTTTTCTCCAAATCTATGGCAAGGGAGTGACCGCGCATGAACTCCAGCTCGACGCTGTATAAAAAGAAAGGCCCCCTGGTGGTCTTTCTGGTCCCGGCGTTTGTGTTCCTGGTGCTGTATCTCTACTACCCCTTCCTCCAGAATATCGTCAACAGCTTCTCCGACATCACTGGCCTGGGCACCCCGGCCCAGGGGCTGAACGACCCCTGGTGGTCCAACTATGCGGAACTGTTTACGGACCCGGCCCTGCGGACCGCGCTGAAAAACACGCTGGTCCTCACCGTCTGCACCGTGGTGTTTCAGGTGGGCATCGCCCTGATTCTGGCGCTGCTGGTGGACTCCATCCGGGTGGGGGCGCAGCTGTTCCGCACGCTGTACTTCTTCCCCATCGTCATCTCCGCCACGGCCCTGGGCCTGATGTTCAACCTGATTTTCCTCTACAACGGGGGAATGCTCAACCAGCTGTTGATGAATCTGGGCCTGATCTCGGAGAACATCGACTGGAAGGACACGAACCACTTTATGGCCACCATGCTCACGCCGGTCATGTGGCAGTATGTGGGCTTCTACTTTGTGATTCTGGTCACGGGGCTGAACAACATCCCCGCGGACCTCTACGAGGCCGCCGCCCTGGACGGCTGCGTGGGGCTGGACAAGGTGCGCTACATCACCCTGCCCCTGCTGCGCAACGTGCTGTGTACCTGCCTGGTGCTGGCCATCACCGGGGCGCTGAAAGTCTTCGACCTGCCCTGGGTCATGTTCGGGGCGGGCATGCCCCAGGAACAGGGGTGGCTGACCGGCACGTACATGTATCACCAGACTTTCAACCGGGGAAATGTGGACTACGGCTCCGCCATCGCCATGCTGATCGTGGTGCTGGGCGTGGTGCTGTCCAACGTGGCCAACCGGGTCTTCAAGCCCCGGAACGACCTGTAAAGGGGGCGGCGTTATGGGAAAGAAATGCACGCCCGCGAAGGTATGTACCTACGCGGCCCTGACCGTCTGGGCCCTGACGACCCTGTATCCCTTCGTGTGGGTCATCCTGAACTCCTTCCGGGAGAAGGGGATGATCCGGAAGGACTCCTTCTCCGTCCCCCTGCCCGGAAAGGGGTTCACCATGGACAACTACGTCAAGGCCATGGACCGCTTCGACTTCGGAAACGCCTATCTCAACAGCCTGATCGTCTCCATCTCCGTCACCATCGCCGTGGTCATCCTGGCGGGGCTGGCGGCTTACGGGCTGGTGCGCTACCGCTTCCGCCTGCGGGGGCTGTGCTACAGCCTCATTATGGCGGGAATGATGTTCCCGGTGTTCTCCACCATTATTCCGGTGTTCCGCATGGAGGCCGCGTGGGGCATCGCCAGCAGCGGGAGCCGCTGGCTGTCCCTGCTGTCCGTCATCCTGCCCCAGATCGCGGGAAACCTGTGCTTTGCCACCATCGTGCTCATGGGGTTCATCGAGTCGGTGCCCATTGAGCTGGAGGAGAGCGCCTATGTGGACGGCTGCCACGTGTTCCAGGTGTATTTCCACATCATCCTGCCCGCGGCGAAGCCCTCCTTCGCCACCGTGGCCATCTTCTCCTTCCTGTGGAGCTACAACGACCTGTTTACCCAGAATTTCTTCCTCCGGGTGCCCAGGGACAAGACCATCACGCTGCTGCTGAACGAAATCAGCTCCCAGGCGGGGGTGGATTACGGGCTGATGGCCGCGTCGGTGGTGCTCATTGTCATCCCGGTCCTGGTGGTGTACGTCCTGCTGCAAAAGCACATCATCAAGGGCCTGACCGCCGGAGCCATCAAGGGCTGACCCTTGCGTCCCTTTGGATTTCCTGCTATGATGGATACGGGAGGTGAAGGCCGTGTATAAAGTGGTGCTGGTGGATGATGAGGCCCTCATCGTGGAGGGCCTTCGGAAGGTGGTGGACTGGGCGGGGCACAACTGCCAGGTGGCCGCCACCGCCTGCGACGCCGCCTCCGGCGCGCGGGCCATCCGGGAGCACTGCCCGGATATCCTGTTCACCGACATCAAAATGCCTGGAGAGGACGGCCTGGCCATGCTGGCGGGGCTGAAGGGGGAGTTTCCCCGGATGCAGATCGCGGTGCTCACCGGCTACCGGGATTTCGAGTACGCCCAGCGGGCCATCCGGCTTGGCGTGGCGCGGTTTCTGCTCAAGCCGTCCAAAATGGACGAGCTGGAGGAGTCCCTGGACTACATGACCGGCGTTTTGGACCGCCTGCCCCCGGAGGGGCCGGAAGAGGGGGAGCCGGGGAACAGCGCCAACAGCTTCATTGTCCGGCAGGCCAGGGGGTACATCGCCCAGCACTGCGCGGAGAAACTGACCCTCCAGGAGGTGGCGGACCATTGCTTCGTCAGCCAGTGGCACCTGTCCAAGCTGCTGAACAAGCACCTGGGGAAGCCCTTCTATGACCTGCTCAACGCCGAGCGGATCCGCTGTGCAAAGGAGCTGCTGGAGGACCCGGCCCTTCGAATCAGTGAGGTCGCCGAGCGGGTGGGCTACGCCGACACGGCGCATTTTTCCAGGGTGTTCAAGAAGCTGGAGAATATGTCCGCCGGGGAGTGGCGCAACCTGCACTGCGGGCGGTGAGCGCGCGGATATCCTGATCCAATACAGAGAGCCCTTGCCAAGCTTGTGTGATCAACAGGCTTGGCGGGGGCATGATTGAGCGTATTCCTTGTTGAAGCCGCGTTTTCAGCGCCGGACGGAACACAGCCTTTTGCACATCAAATAGTGAATCAATACTTGACTTTGACGGATAAATTAGTATACTTAGGTATAGTGTGAAGCAGTTGCTTTCAAAAAGAAAGAAATTTTTCAGTGATTGTGTATTGTGCGAAAAGAAATCGATATCCGGGTGTAGCCTATCGGTTAGGCACTTGGTTTGGGACCAAGGTCAGGGAGGTTCGACTCCTCTCACTCGGACCAGCTCAGAAATTCCCACCACCGCTCCGTTTCCGGCTTCGCCGAAAACTGCGCTATGGTAGGAATTTCTTCGCTTTCGGCCGAAATCCGCTCCGCTGGGTTTTCGGCCGAGCTTTGGGGGCAAACCTGGCGGCCGCATCTTTTCTGTTAACGCCAGGCGGAAAAAGCCTGTAACCGCAATAGTTAAAGGCTTTTCCTGCCCTCTGGGGGCTGGTTTCCTTAATTTAAGTATCTATCTTTAATAGAACAGACAACGATCAGGAGGAACGCACCTATGACCGCATTCATTTGGGACCTGGACGGGACCCTGCTGGACTCTTACGGCGTCATCGTCTCCAGCCTTCACCAGACGCTGGCGGAGCTGGGAGTGGACATGGACAGCGAGGAAATTCGCCGCCGGGCGACAACGGGCTCCGTCAGCGACGTGGTCGACTATGCCGTGGCGGAGACCGGCCGGACCTTCCAGGAGATCAAGGGCCGCTATTCGGCCATCAACAGCGGGCGGTACCTGGAAATCGCCGCCATGCCCCACGCGGCGGAAGCCCTGGAGCAGACCGCCGCCCTGGGGGCGGTCCACTTCGTCTATACCCATCGGGGCAGCACCTCCACGCCGGTGCTGGAGCACCTGGGCCTGGCCCGCTATTTCAGGGAAGTGGTCACCAGCCTGAACGGCTTCCCCCGGAAGCCCGCCCCGGACGCGCTGCTGTACCTGCTGGAAAAGCACTGTCTGGACCGGAATCAGGTCTACTATGTGGGCGACCGGACCCTGGATGTGGACTGTGCCAAAAACGCCGGAGTCCGCAGCGTCCTCTACGCTCCCTCGGGAGACGGCGAGGCGGACGTGGTGGTGCGGGACCTGCTGGACATCCGAGAAATCCTAACTAGATAAAACACAGGCGGGCGGCGTAAAACGCCGCCCGCCAATTTTAAATATACTTTATAAAAGGTGGCATCATCATGGAACAACGGGAAACGATCATCCGCCTCTGGTTCGATATGTGGCTGAAAAAGACGGACCTGGGCATCCTGGACATCTTCACGCCGGACGCCGTTTACATCGAGAGCTGGGGGCCGGAGTACCACGGCGCGGAGAGCATCCGCCATTGGTTTGCCGAGTGGAACACCCGGGGGACCGTCCTGCAATGGGACATCCGGCAGTTCTTCCACCGGGAGGACCAGACCGTTGTCCAGTGGTTCTTCCGCAACCGGATGCGGGACGGCCGGGAGGAGCCTTTTGACGGCCTGTCCCTGGTCAAGTGGGACCCGGCGGGAAAAATCCGCTTTTTGCAGGAATTTGGGTGCAATATCCACCGTTACGATCCCTACCGGGACGGCCCGGAACCGAAATTCCGGGAGGGCTCCGCCGCCTGGTTCTGAGAAGCTGTACCAATAGGTGCCGGCACGCAGCTTGACGGAAAATTTACCGTCTGGACTGCGTCAAAAACGCTTGAAATCCGTCAGGATTCCCGCGCGTTTTTTCCTTGCCAGACGAAAAATTTTCTCGCCAATCTGCATACCGCCGCCTATTGGTACAGCTTCTGACATTCACAGCCCCAGAATCACCGACGCGAACCGGAAGTAGATCAGCAGGGACAGCGCGTCCACGATGGTGGTGATGAACGGCGAGGCCATCACCGCCGGGTCGAAGCCGATGCGCTTCGCCAGCAGGGGCAGGGAACACCCCACCAGCTTGGCGCAGAGCACCGTCCCCACCAGCGTGGCGCAGACCACCAGGGCCACCTGGGGCGTCACCGTGGGGTTTTGCAGCAGCCAGCGGTCCACCAGCATCATTTTGACGAAGTTCGCCGCCGCCAGGCACAGCCCGCAGCAGACGGAGACCCAGAACTCCTTCCACAGCACCTGGAACAGGTCGGAAAACCGGACCTCCCCCAGGGACAACGCCCGGATGACGGCGGTGGAAGCCTGGGTGCCGCTGTTGCCCCCGGTGCCCGAGAGCATGGGGATAAAGGAGGTCAGGATGGCGCAGGCCATGAGGGACCGCTCGAAATGGGTCAGGATGATGCCGGTGAAGGTGGCGGAGAGCATCAGCAGCATGAGCCACGGCGTCCGGGCCTTCCAGGTCTCAAAGACGCCGGTTTTCAGATAGGGCTTGTCGCCGGGGAGCATGGCGGCCATCTTCTCGATGTCCTCCGTGACCTCCTCCTGCAAAACGTCGATGGCGTCGTCCACGGTGACGATGCCCACCAGCCGCTCCTCCTTGTCCACCACCGGCAGGGCCAGGAAGTCGTATTTCCCCAGCGCCCGGGCCACGGCCTCCTGATCGTCCAGGGTCTGCACGGCGATGAGGTTCCGCTCCATGATGTCGCCGATCACGTCGTCCTCCTCCGCCAGGAGGAGGGTGCGGATGGTGAGAAGGCCGATCAGGTGCCGCCGCTCGTCGATGACGTAGCAGATGTTGATGGTCTCCTTGTCCGGCCCCGTCCGGCGTATGCGCTTCAGCGCGTCCGCCACCGTCATGTTGGCCTTCAGGTCCACGAACTCCGTGGTCATGATGCTGCCGGCGGAATCCTCCGGGTATTTCAGCACCTCGTTGATGCTCTTGCGCATCTCCGGGTCGCAGTGGCGCAGGATGCGCTTCACCACCCCGGCGGGCATCTCCTCCACGATGTCGGCGGCGTCGTCCAGGTACAGCTCGTCCAGAACCTCTTTCAGCTCCGTGTTGGAAAAGCTGTGAATCAGCAGCTCCTGGTCGTCGCTGTCCAGCTCGACGAAGACCTCCGCCGCCAGCTCCTTGGGCAGGAGGCGGAAGACCACGGGGACCTTTTCGTCCAGGTCGGCGCAGAGGGAGGCGATGTCCGCCGCCTCCATGGGCAGCAGGAGGTCCCGCAGCTCGGCGTAGCGTTTTCGGTTGTAGAAATCCTCAATCCGTTCCAGCAGTTCGGCCCGATTGTTTTGCGCCTCAAACATGCCCGAGACCTCCTTTCGAAGGAGAATAGTGATAAAAGGAACCCCGGAAGGGCTCCTTTCCTGGTTTCCATTCTAGTCCCATTTCCGGTTTCTGTCAAGGGCGGTGGGGCGGAAAATCCTGCCGGGAAAAAACCCGTTTCCGGACTGCCGGCGGCAATTTGCCCAAACGCCTCCACTAAATACCGAAACCGGGCGGTCACCCTTGAAGAGCGACCGCCCGGCAAACCGGAAGTTATGGATCGCAGCGGCTCCCCAAAAGCCGGACAATTTACGCCTTTTTCCGGGTCAGGCAAGCCCCGGCGACCGCGCCTAGCAACACAAACGGCGCGATTCGGACGAACAGCCACTCAAACCCGTGAAGCATCGTCCCGGCGGCTGCGAGTTCGGGCTTCGTATAATCCCAGCTCAGGTAAGAGCCGTTGATTGCCGCCAAGGCAGCAAAAACAGCCGCAATAGCGATGCACAAAGCGATAAAAAACCAGTGGACCGCCATTTGCCTCCGGGCCTTTCCACGGGCAAGCTGTAGGTTTACCGCCTCCAGCTTCTCCGAAAGGACGCGCAGGTCATCCGCCTTCGTCTCGGCCACGGTCTCTCCAAGCAGCGTACTCACCGGCGTTTCCAATACCTCCGACAGGGAAATCAGCAGACCGGCGTCCGGAACCGACAGGCCCTGTTCCCATTTCGAGACGGTCTGCCTCACCACATTCAGTTTGACCGCCAGCTCCTCCTGCGAAAGCCCTTTGGATTTTCGGATGGCTTTGATGTTTTCGTTCAGCATTCGGCATGGCCTCCTTTCACCGCCATTATACCGGGAAAGCCCCGTTGCGGCAAGCAACGCAGATTAACAAGGGACCGGAGCAATGTCATTCAGTTAAGCGCAAAATAAAAAAGGCCCCTTTTGAAAGGGGCTCCCGCCGGAGGCGGGTGGGGATTGTCCGCAGAGACTTCTTCTATTGCAAGACAGGAAATAGAAGGAAATCCCTGCGGACAATCCTCCGTCACGGCTTCGCCGTGCCACCTCCTTTCAAAAGGAGGCTTTTTTCCTTAACTGAACGACATTGGGTGCCGAAGGGCGGATTTTCCTCGACCTTTTCGGAAAACTGTGGTATAATACAAATCTGTATCGCGGCAATCCCCCCGCGTGCAAACGCGGGTTCTAAGAAAGGAAAGCATATTATGTGGGCCAATGAAAGCGTATTCTATCAAATCTATCCCCTGGGCTTCTGCGGCGCGCCGAAGGAAAACGACGGCGTTCCGGCGAACCGCATCGGCAAGATCGCCGGCTGGGCGGAGCATATGGAGCGGCTGGGGGTCAACGCCCTTTACCTCTCCCCCATCTTCGAGAGCGACCGCCACGGCTACGACACCCGGGACTACCGGAAGGTGGACTGCCGCCTGGGGACCAACCAGGACTTTGCCGCCGTGGTGAAGACCCTCCACGAGCACGGCGTCAAGGTGGTGCTGGACGGCGTATTCAACCACGTGGGCCGGGGCTTCTGGGCCTTCCGGGACGTGCAGGAGAAAAAATGGGACTCCCCCTATAAGGACTGGTTCCAAATCCACTTTGACGGCAATTCCAACTACAACGACGGCTTTTGGTACGAGGGCTGGGAGGGCCATTTTGAGCTGGTGAAGCTGAACCTCCGCAACCCCGCCGTGGTGGACTACCTCCTGGACTGCGTGAAATTCTGGGTGGACGAGTTCGGCATCGACGGCCTCCGGCTGGACGTGGCCTATTGCCTGGAGCCGGACTTTCTCCGCCGCCTCCGGTCCTTCACCGAGGGGCTGAAGCCGGAGTTTTTCCTGGTGGGCGAGACTCTCCACGGCGACTATAACCGCTGGGTAGGCGACGGCCTCCTCCACAGCTGCACGAACTACGAGTGCTACAAGGGCCTCTACTCCAGCCTGAACTCCATGAACCTCTTCGAGATCGTCCACAGCCTCAAGCGCCAATTCGGCCCGGAGCAGTGGACGTTGTACAAGGGCAAGCACCTCCTCTGCTTCACGGACAACCACGACGTGACCCGCGCCGCCAGCATCCTGACGAACCCCCGCCACCTGCCCTTGATCTACGGCCTGCTCTTCGGCATGCCGGGCATCCCCTGCCTGTACTACGGCAGCGAGTGGGGTGCCCTGGGGGAGAAGTCCCAGGGGGACGACGCCCTGCGCCCCGCCTTCCAGCAGCCGGAGTGGACGGACCTGACGGACCAGATCGCCGCCATGGCGAAGGCCCACCGGGCCAGCGACGCCCTGTGCTACGGCGATTTCAAGGACATCGTGCTCACGAATCACCAGACGATTTTCCAGCGCCGGACGGACAAGGAGCGGGTTCTAGTGGCGGTCAACGCCTCCGACGCGCCCTATACGGCCCACTTTGACGCGGGCTGCGGCCAGGCGGTGGACCTCATCACCGGAGCCCTCCACGACTTCGGCGGCGGCAGCGAGCTCCCGCCCTATAGCGTGGCTTATTGGAAGTGCGAGAGAACGTAAATAGTTTATAAAAGTATTGGTTGCAGAAAAGCCGTGCTTATGCTAAGGTCCTTCCGTTAGAGAAAAGACAAACGGCTCCGTTTGAAAGGGGCTCCCGGCGAAGCCGCGCGGGGATTGTCGCAGGGACTTCTGATGATAAACCGCTGCATTCGGTTCAGTGCACCATCGTCCTGGCTCTCCTCGAGAGAGCCAGGACGATGACTGAGGGTTTCCACCGTCCACTTGCAGGCTTCCCGGAAGAATTCCCCCTCCACTCCGGCGCTTGCGGATGTAGGGGCGGCTGATAGCCGCCCCTACATGGGTGGGGATTTCGGGAGGTGAGTCTGAAGGGAAACCCTACGGCACGGTTACGCTGTGCCGCTTCCCTTTTCAGGGGGTATTGAGGCTGCAAAAATAAAACCCTGATCCGCAAAGAAAACACTTGCAATTTGGAAAACGCCGTGCTATACTGACAGTTGCTGTTGTGGTGAAAGCTATGCGGCGGAATTCGTTTTAGAAAGGGGTGAACAGAGCAATGAAGGAAGGAATCCATCCCAATTATCAGCAGACTACGATTACATGCGCCTGCGGTAATGTGATTGAGACAGGTTCTACCAAGAAGGATATCAAGGTGGAAGTCTGCTCTAAGTGTCACCCCTTCTTCACCGGCAAGCAGAAGCTGGTGGACACCGGCGGCCGGGTCGCGAAGTTCAACAAGAGGTTCGGCCTGGACAAGTAAGTCCGACACAATCACACGCACAGGAGCGCGCCGTAGTCCGGCGCGCTCTTTTTGCGTTCTTATGAAAGGAAGCCCCCTATGGAAGTGCTTGACCCGAAACAATGGGACCGGGCGGAGGCGTTCGAGCTGTGGATGAAGGCCCCTATGCCCATGGTGACGCTGTTCAAAACCCTGGACATCACCCGGCTGGTAAGGCTCAGCCGCCGCCGGGGCCTGAAATTCAATTTGCTGCTGTGCTGGTGCGCCGGCAAAGCGGCCTCCCGGGTCCGGGAGTTCTACACCCTCCCGGTGGGGGAGAAGCTGGTGCGTTACGACCGCCTGGCGGTGAGCACAGTGGTGGCGGACGGAAACGGGAGCATCAGCACCTGCGACGTTCCCTTCTCTCCGGACCTGGAGGAGATCCGGCGGGATTATCTCCGGCTTACCGCCCAGGTGCGGGAGACGCTGCGGCCTTATGATTTGGGGGAGGACCATATGGTCATTGGAACCTCCGCCCTGCCGCAGACGGAAATCGATGGGGCGGTGAACATTTACGCCGGGTTTTACAACAATCCCTTTGTGATTTGGGGGAAATACCGCAAGCGTTTTCTGCGGGCGCTGCTGCCGGTGTCCTTCCAGTTCCACCACACCCAGATGGACGGCGGGCACGCCGCGGTGTTTTTGGAGGCTTTGCAGGAGGAGATTCGGGGTTTGGGGTGAATCCGCAAAATTCCCCGTTGCGTTTTTCCAAAAAACGCATATACTGGAAACAGTTCAATCCGAAAAGGAGACTTCCGCCATGAAATTACATCCCGTGGACCCTAAGACCATCGCCCCTGCGGCGCTCCCCGCCTTCGGCGGGCAGAACGCCCTGCTTACCGCCGGGACGGCGGACCGCTGCAACACCATGACCATCGGCTGGTGCCAGACCGGCCGCGTGTGGAACCTGCAAACCTGTACGGTCTATGTGCGCCCGGAGCGTTACACCTACGAATTTACGGAGTCCAGCGACTATTTCACCGTCTCCATCCTGCCTCAGGAGCGCAAGGACGCCATGTCCCTCTGCGGAACCAAGAGCGGCCGGGACATGGACAAGATCAACGCCTGCGGCCTGACGGTCCGCACCGGCGAAACCGGCGCGCCCTTCTTCGAGGAGGCGGAGCTGGTCCTGGTCTGCCGGAAGCTCTACGTTCAGGACATGGACCCCTCCTGCGTCCTCCCCGCCGGAGAAGAAAAAATCCTCCCCTACTACGGCGAGCGGGGCGGCTGGCACAGGATTTATATCGGCGAAATCGTGGAAGCCTACTCAAAATGAGATAGGAGTTAGAAGATAGGAGTTATTCTTTTATTCGGCGCTTCGGGTCCCGCCAGGGATATCTCCTATCTCATCACTCCTATTTGGCAAAAGTGAGGTAATATGCGAGAAACAGACAAAATTCGAGACAAAGTGGTTCTGGTGGGGCTCAATTCCCCGGTTTTGAGGCGGGAGGAAAACGCTACGGAGGAAACTTTGGACGAGCTCTCCGCCCTGGTGGAAACCGCCGGGGGCGAGACCGTCGGGATCGTCCTCCAGAACCGGAACAGCCCGGACCCCAGGACTTTTATTGGCGAGGGAAAATGCGCCGAGGTCAAGCTCTACTGTGAGAACGTGGAGGCCACCATGGTCATCTTTGACAACGACCTCTCTCCCTCCCAGCTGCGGGTCCTTACCGAGACCCTGGGGGTCCAGGTGCTGGACCGCTGCGGTCTGATTCTGGACATCTTCGCCCAGCGGGCCAGGACCCGGGAGGGGCGGCTTCAGGTGGAGCTGGCCCAATACCAATACCTCCTGCCCCGGCTGACGGGCATGTGGACCCACCTGGAACGTCAGGCGGGCACCAGCGGCAGCGGGCCGATCGGGTCCAAGGGCCCCGGCGAGACCCAGCTGGAGACCGACCGGCGGCACATCCACCGGAAAATCGACAAGCTCCGGGAGGACCTGGAGGACGTGCGCCGGGTGCGGAACACCCAGCGGCGGCAGAGGCAGAAAAACGAGATTCCCGTGGTGGCCCTGGTGGGGTACACCAACGCCGGGAAATCCACCCTCCTGAACCGCCTCACCGGGGCGGGCATTCCCGCCAACAACCGGCTCTTCGACACCCTGGACACCACCAGCCGCCTGCTTCACGTCAGCGACACCTGCGACGTGGTGCTCAGCGACACCGTGGGCTTCATCCGCAAGCTCCCCCACCAGCTGGTGGAGGCGTTCAAGGCCACGCTGGAGGAGCTGGAATATGCGGACTTGCTGCTCCACGTGGTGGACGTATCCAGCCCCGAGTGGCAGACCCAGGCCCAGGTGGTGGAGGACCTCATCCTGGAGCTGGGAGCGGGGGAACTGCCCCGCATCGACGTGTTCAACAAATCGGATTTGCTGCCCCTGGGGGAGATCATGCCCCACGGGGAGGACATCTGCGCCATCTCCGCCCGGACGGGGGAGGGCGTGGACAAGCTGCTGGAGATGATCGCCCGGCGGCTGGACAGGGGCGCCCGCCGGGTGACGGTCCATCTGCCCTATGACCAGGGGGGCCTGTTGGACATGCTGTACAAGGAGGCCAAGGTGGAAAAGGTGGAGTATGGCGGGACCATCGACGTGACGGCGGTCTGCGGGCCCCGGACCCTGGGGCGGCTCACGGCCTTTATGGACGGCTGAGGGCCAGGCCCTCCCCCGTGCGGAGGCCCAGGAGGAACGCTTGGATGGCGGTGAATTCCAGGGCTTTGTCCAGGTCTTCCAGACCGTTGTCGGCCAGCTGGCCTCGCAGGAGTTCCATGCGCAGGGCGTAATCGCTGTCGCGGGTGAGCGTTCCCAGCTGGGGCTTGATGTAGTTGGCGTAGAGCCAGAGCATGAAATCGGACATAAAAGCACGTCCTTTCTAGAATAAAGTTTCTAGTCAATAATAACATGATTTTAGCCTGTCGTCAAGAGGTTACAATGGAAATTGGAAAAAGATTAAAGGAACTCCGCAAAGAGCGAAAAGAATCTCAGGAAAAGGTTGCCAGGGCTATTGATATTACCGCCCGGAACTATTATAGGATTGAGTCTGAAGAGGGGCTTCCGAGCTTTCCGGTCTTCTGCGCCCTGGCGGACCACTTCCAGGTGAACCTGGATTATCTGGCGGGCCGGACCGACGTCCGGGAGATGCTGCCGCCCTCGACCGAGGACTAAAAAAGGCCCCTTTTGAAAGGGGCTCCCGCCGGAGGCGGGTGGGGATTGTCCCAGGGGTCTTCAATTGCAGGCTTGGTATAGAACGATGGCCTGGAGAACAATCCTCCGTCACGGCTTCGCCGTGCCACCTCCTTTCAAAAGGAGGCTTTTTAGGGGGGGACGCGGTTTCCTGCGGGCTGGTGCTTGCGGAGGCGCGGGCGGCTGATAGCCGCTTCTACATAGGCGGAACCTTCGGGGGAAGAAATCTCGCCGGGCTCCCGCCAACCCTATCCCCCCAAAAGATTCCCCACTACCAGAAAGAGGTGCTGTCCATGTCCGGCTACCGCATTCCCTTCCAGGACGCCGAGACCGAATTTACGGAAAAGCGTTCCCGCTTTATTACGAACCTCTTCCGGGTCGAGTCGGAAGCCGAGGCCCGGTCTAAGATCGAGGAGGTCCGCAAACGCCATTACGACGCCCGGCACCATTGCTGGTGCTACCTCCTCCACGACGGCGGGATTGTCCGTTACTCCGACGACGGCGAGCCTCAGGGCACCGCCGGACAGCCCATGCTCAACGTCTTCCAGCGCCAGGAGGTCACCAACGTCTGCTGTGTCGTCACCCGGTATTTCGGCGGCGTGCTCCTGGGGGCCGGGGGGCTGACCAGGGCCTATGGCCGGGGGGCCAGGGACGGTCTGGAGGCTGCGGGCGCCGCGCTGGTCAGCCTGTGGACCCTGTGGGACGTGCCCTGTACTTACCCGCTTTTTGAGCGGCTGAAGCTGGAGATCGCCGCCCAGGGCGGGGTGCTCCGGGGGGCGGATTACGGCGCGGAGATCGTGCTGCACACGGCCTTTTCCCCCGAGGGGGCGGCGGCCTTCGCGGCCCGCCTGACGGAGCTTTCCGCCGGGCAGCTGGCTATGGTTTCCGCCGGGGAGGAATACCTGCCCGGACCGAGGGAGGCGCTATGAACACCAAGGGACCGCTTTCCGTTTCCTGCGCCCCGCTGAGCGCCTGCCGGGCGGAGCTGATGGGGTTGGCTACGCTGTGCATCATGCTGTTCCACGCCTACAACTTCCACTTTTACAACCCCGTGCTGGACAAGTTCAAGGAATACGGATACTTGGGCGTGGACGTTTTTATCTTCCTCTCCGGGCTGGGGCTGGCCGTCTCCCTGCTCCGGCGGGACGGCAGGCCCCTGCGGGAATTTCTGGGCACCCGAATCGCCCGGATATTTCCGGCTTACTGCCTGATCGCCGGCTGTTACAGCCTCTGGCTGGTTTTGCAGGGGCGGATTCCCTTCTCCACGCTGCTCTGGAACCTGACGGGGCTTCACTACTGGTTTCAGATTCCCGACAGCTTCAACTGGTATGTGTCGGCCCTGCTGGCGTTTTACCTGCTGGCTCCCGGCTGGATGTGGCTTTTGCGGCGCGCAGGGCATCCGATGGGGCTGGCGTTGCTGGCCTTTCCGGTTTCGTATGGGATTTACCGGCTGTCGATTGTCGGGGGATTTCTGTATACGCGGGATTTTGTGTTCCGGCTCCCGGCCTTTTTGGTGGGGATGTTCATCGGGTATCTCCTTTATTACGAGCGGCCTCTCCCCTGCCCGGCGCTGTGGGCCGGGCTGGCGGCGCTTGCCGTGGGCCTGACCTGGGGCGTGCGGGCCGGGAGGCTGTATGTGGCCCCGTGCTTTTTGTTCGCGCTGGCGGTTTTCCAGCTCTCCCTGCTGCTGGCGTGGCTGCTGGGCCGCGCCGGGTGGTTCCGGAAGCCCCTGGCGGCGCTGGGGAGGGCGAGTCTGGAAATCTATCTCATCAATGTCATTCTCACGCGGGAGTACCCGAATGGGTATCCCCATCCGGCGCGGTTCTATTTCGCGGCCTATGCCGTGAATCTTGCTGCGGGGCTTGCGCTGCATTGGGCGATTGGGAAGGCGGAGGCGGGGATTCGGAAGTCCGCGCAAAAAAGGAACGCCGGGAGGGCTTGAGTGCCTCCGGCGTTCTCCTTATGAAAGCCGTTCCGCCTTATTCCCCGCGTACCACATGTTATAGGTCTGCCGGTAAATCTGCGCGGCCTGCTCCGTGTGGCAGACCATCCGCACCTGCCGGGGCAGGTCGTGCTCCCGCAGGAAGTCCATGATGGCCTTCAGGGCCACGCCCGCCGCCTGGGCCATGGGATAGCCGTAGACCCCGGTGGAGATGGACGGGAAATCCACGCTCTCGATGCCGTGGGACTCCGCCAGGGTCAGGCAGGAGCGGTAGCAGGAGGCCAGGGCCGCCGCCTCTCCGGCGTTCCCGCCCCGCCAGATGGGGCCGGGGGTGTGGAGCACGTACTGCGCGGGGAGCCGGTAGCCCTTGGTCAGCTTGGCCTGCCCGGTCTCGCAGCCCCCCAGGGTCCGGCACTCCGCCAGCAGCTCCGGCCCGGCGGCGCGGTGGATGGCCCCGTCCACGCCGCTGCCGCCTAAGAGGGTGGTGTTGGCGGCGTTGACAATGGCTTGGGCGTCGGAGTGGGTGATGTCGCCCACGAGGATGGAAAAACGGTCCATAGAGAACTCCTCCCAATCTGCTGTTTGTTTTATGATACCCCGGCGCGGGACGAAAGGCAATCCGGTTTGAAAAAATTTTTGAAAAACCCCTTGACCTTCTCGTAACGTCAGGCTTTATGATGGACTCGTCAGGAGGGATGACGCAATGGAATACACCATAAAAGCCCTGGCGGAACTGGCCGGGGTCACGCCCCGGACTTTGCGCTGGTACGACCAAAAGGGCCTGCTGAAACCCCGGCGGCTCACGGAAGCGGGTTACCGCCTCTATGGCCCCGGGGAGGTGGACCGGCTCCAGGCCATCCTGTTTTACCGGGAGCTGGGCCTGGAACTGGACGCTATCCGGGCGCTGGTGGACGCTCCGGACTTCGACCGCCTGGCGGCGCTGCAGAGCCACCTGGCGGAGCTGGAGTCCCGGCGGCAGCGGCTGGACGCCCTCATCCTGACGGTACAAAAGACCATCGACGAGGCAAAAGGAGGAGCAAAAATGTCCGACAAGGAGAAATTCGAGGCGTTCAAGCGCCGGGCCGTGGAGGCCAACGAAAAGCAGTACGGCAAGGAAATTCGGGAAAAATACGGAGACGCGGTTGTGGACCGGGCCAACGCCAACGTGCTGTCCCTGAGCGAAACGGAGTACGCCCAGTGGAAGGCCCTGGGGGACGAGATTCAGACCGCCCTGGCCGCCGCCGTCCGGACAAAGGCGGACCCGGCAGGGGAGGAAGGGCGGCACATCGCCGGGCTGCACCGCCGCTGGCTGTCCTACAGCTGGGAAGCGTACACGCCCCAGGCCCATCGGGGGCTGGGGGAGCTGTACACGGCGGACGCGCGGTTTACGGCTTACTATGACCGGGAGGTCCCCGGCTGCGCCGCGTTCCTGCGGGACGCCATCCGGGCTTATACGGAGTGAGGACAAGGCCCGGCGCGGAAGCGCCGGGCCTTTCTCCTATAGCATCCCAAAAACTTTCATAAAAATTTTCTCCCCAGCGCAAACTTTTCACCCCGCTTCTCCGTCTATTCTACGAACACCGGCCCGCCGCGATGGGGGACGGCGAATTTTCCGGGCCCCGCCGGGGCCGGAAGAAAGGAGCATCGATGTGACGAAGGAAGAGACCCTGATCCAGTTTCTCATCGGCGAGCAGACCCGGTTTTACCGCCTGGCCTACAGCACCCTGAAAAACCGGGACGAAGCGCTGGACGCGGTGCAGACCGCCGTCTGCCGGGCGCTGGAACGGCAGGACAGCCTGCGGGACGTCGGGGCCGTGCGGGCCTGGTGCTACCGGATTCTCGTGAACGCCTGCGGCGACCTCCTCCGCCAGCGGAGCCGGACCGTCCCCTTTCCGGAGAACGAAGAGCCCGCCCAGGAGGACCCGGAGCCCGACGACGGGACCCTGGCCCAGCGGGTGGACGCCCTGCCTCCGGAATTGGCGCTGGTCATCAAGCTGCGGTTTTACGAGGAGCTGTCCCTGAAGGAGATCGGCGAGGTCACGGGACAGAATGTGAACACGGTAAAAACTCGCCTGTACACCGGCCTGAAACGGCTGCGAATCGCTATGGAAGGAGCGGATATTTCATGAAAAACTTTGAAAACGCCAAAGCGGAATTTGACGCGATCCCCATCCCCGACGAATTGTCGGAGCGGGTCAAGGAGGGCGTCCGCCAGGGCCGTGCCCGGCGCCGGACCCACCGGACCCTCCGCCGGTGGATGACCACCGCGGCCTGTTTTGTCCTCCTGGTGGCGGGGCTGAACCTGTCGCCCACCTTTGCCAAAGCCGCCGCCAACGTGCCTGTGCTGGGCGGGCTGTTCCAGGTGCTGACCGTTGTGCAGTACGACGAAACCAACGACGGCATCCACTACAACGTGTCCGTGCCCAAGGTGGAGGCCGGGAGCGGCCTGGCCCAGGCTGTCAACGACGCCATCCAGAACCGGGTCCAGCGGCTCATGCTCAAGGCCCGGCGGGACTGGGACGAGTACCGGGATGCGTTTTTCGCCACCGGCGGCACGGAAGAGGAGTGGGGCGGCCGGGAGATGGAGGTCATTGTCGACTACGACATCAAGAGCCAGAGCGACAGCCGGGTCTCCTTTGTGGTTACCTTTGCCGAGGGCTGGGTCGCCTCTTACGAGGAGCGGTATTATTACAACCTGGACCTGGCTGAGGGCCGGGACCTGACCATCCGGGACTTCCTGGGGGAGGACTGGGTGGACGTGTGCAACCGCGCGATTCAAAAGCAGATCGACGAGAGCGTGGACGACGAGGGCTTCACCTATTTCTTCCCGCCGGAAGAGGGCGGATTTACCACTGTGGACGAGTCCACCGGGTTCTATGTCCGGGAGGACGGCGTGGTGGTGGTCTGCTTCCCGGAGTACGCCATCGCCGCCGGCGCGGCGGGGTCGCCGGAGTTCCCGATTGCGTGAGGGGGAAAAACGGTTTCCGGTATGGCGAAATGGGAGCAAAAAATCTTCGGCAGTCTTGACCGAGGGCGGTGTCGATGATCTGCTCCAACTGTCCCCGGAGGGTAGGTGGTTTATCCTCTCCCAGCCATGTGCCGTAGCTGCCTCGGCTGGGCTTCGGTTCCGCAATCACCGACAGCCCATTTTCAAGGCACAGCATATTTCCGGCAAGCGGATCATTGTTCCCAAAGCGAAAGCTGCGGTACAGTTCAGGCCCAGTTTGCTCATTGACATTCAGGCCAAGATGGCCGAAGAAAGGGCAAAGGATATGAACGCTGGGCGAAAACTTTCAATCTTAAAGAGATGGCAAAAACGCTCATCTACTTGCAGGAAAACGGGCTGACCGATCTTGGAGAATTGGAGAAAGCCCGTGATGCAGCAGCGCAGAAATTCCACGATTTATCAGAACGGATAAAAGCCAACCGTGAGAGAATGAAAGACATTTCCGAACTGCAAAAGCACATCGGCGCTTACGGTAAAACACGGGAAATTTTCGCGCAGTACCGGAAATTGACGGGCAGGAAAAGGGAGAAATTTTATGAACAGCATAGCAGTGAAATCACGGCCTGTCAAGCGGCGAAGCGGTACTTTGATTCCCTCGGTTTGAAGAAACTGCCGTCCATGCAATCGCTGAAACAGGAGTATGCCATGTTGCAGGCGGAGAACAAAAAGCGGTATCCAGAGTACAAGCAGGCGCGAGAAAAAA
>CAQVQZ010000012.1 GCA_948902155.1 uncultured Oscillibacter sp. | reverse complement strand
TGGCCGTTGGTGCCCACCAGCTGCTCCGCCGACAGGTTCGTCATCATCAGGGAGCCGGCAATCACGATGCCCGGCAGGCCCCGGCCCGCCAGGAAGTAGCCCTCTTTGGTGGAAAGGTCGTCGTCACGGGTTTTCCACCAGGAGAGGACGGCGACTAAGACGGTAAAACCAATAAACGTTACGACTGTTAACAGCACATAAATCCTTCTTTCTTCGTATTTTGATGGGGAGGGGAAACTCCGCCGCTTCCGGGCGGCGGAAGCCGCCGGAACCGGGGGCCCTGTTTAAGAACCTGCGCTCACAACCGTTGAACGCCGTCTGGGCGGTCCTTTCCCCGCCGGGACTTCGCCGCGTTCCCCATACGTCCGTATGGTGCGGGAAATCTCCTTGCCCGGCGGAAAACCCCGCTCATTCGTCCTTCCACGATTGTGAAAACAGGTTCCAGGGTTATGAATCGGTCAGAGCCGGTAACCCACGCGTTTCAAATATTCCACGCTGGCCTTCACGTCCCGCAGACTGGTATCCGAATTGCGGGGGTCCCGTTCCTGCTCGATGGTGATGTAGCCGCTGTAGCCGATGTCCTCCAGCGCCTTCCGGATGCCGGGGTAGTCCAGGCTCCCCGTGCCGATGGGGCACATGGCGCCCTTGCCGCAGCCCTCGAAGAAGCGGACGTGTTCGCCCAGCACCTGCTGGTAGACCTTCTCGTTGACGTCCTTAAAGTGGACGTAGTCCAGCCGGGCGGCATATTTTTTCAAAAACTCCGCCGGGTCCATGCGGGAGTAGTAAAGGTGTCCCGTGTCCAGGCACAGCCCGGCGGTTTCGTAGGGGATATCCCGGACCACCGCCGCAATTTCGTCCTCAAATTCAAGGTAGCTCCCGGCGTGGGGGTGAATCACGGGCCGGACGCCGTACCGGCCGGCCCGCTCGCACACCGCCCGGAGGTTGGCCATGAAGCCGGACCACTGCATGGGAGAGAGCCTTGGCGCCAGATTGGGCCGGCCCGCGGCATAGTCCCGCTCGTCGTGGCCCCAGTCCATGACGGTCAGGTAGGGGGTGGGGAACTTCTGCCCCTCGTGGCGGGGCAGCTTGGGCATGGCGGGGTCGGTGATTAGCGTGCAGATGTCGTCCACCGCCTTCAGCACGCTCTCCTGGTTGGCGGGGTCCAGCAGGTCGTGAAAGATGGTGCCCGCCACGATGGCGATCCCGTTTTTCCGCAGCTCGGCGGAGACCGCTGCCGCGTCGATGGGCAGATAGCCGTAGGGCCCCAGCTCGACGGCGGTATAGCCCGCCAGGCCGGCTTCCTCCAGCACCCGCCGCCAGGGCGGCAGGTAGGGGTTCTTGGGATCGTCCACGCCCCAGCAGCAAGGCGCTCCGCAGATTTGGATCATCGTCATTCCTCCTTACAGCAAAGAGATTTTCAGGGATGTCTCTTGTGATATCGCTGGATTTTCTTCCCTTGAACTGCCTTAATTGTAGCAGAATCACGAAAAGAAAGTTTGCGGGTTCTTGCGGGAAAATTTATAAAAACCCCGCAAAATGTGCACAAAATTTTGAGATGAGATTTGGCAATTATTTGTTCTTGCGCTTCCGGCAAAATTCCGGGATAATGGGGAAGAGCGTTGGAAAGGAGGGAGGGCGACTGTGGCCGTTCCCATGTCCTTTGTTCATAACCGTCAGCCGTCTCTGCTCTATATCACGCCCCAGCGGACGGATGACCCGAAGATCAACCGGGTGCTGCATGTACACAAAAGCGTGTGTGAGCTGGTGTTTGTCAACGCCGGAGAGGGAACCTACCGGATAAACGGCATCAGCTATCCCATTTTCCCCGGCGACTTCCTGCTGACCAACCAGGGGGACCTTCACGAGGTGCAGTCCGCCACCCATCGGGAGATCGGCACAATCTGCTTTGGGATTGGAGAGCTGGCGCTGCGGGGGCTTCCCCCCGGCTGCCTCACCCTGGCGGAGGACGGCTTTGTCCGCCCGGTGGGCAGGAAGTATGAGCAGATCAAGAATTTGTGCCAGCTGCTGTATGAACAGGTGGAGCTTCGGACCGGCCCGGGCAGGGCGGTGGCCCATCATCTGTTTTTGGCCCTGCTGACGCTGGCCCTGAGCTTTCCCGCCGACGAGCGGAAGGAGCGGCAGACGGAATCCGTGCTGCTGGTCAGCCGGATTGGGCAGTACATCGCCGCCCATTACGCCGAACCGCTGACGCTGGAGCAGATTGCAAGGGCCTTGAAGATGTCGCCCTATCACATGGCCCATGTGTTTCGGGAGATTACGGGCTTCTCGCCGATTCAGTATGTGATCCGCTGCCGCATGGGCGAAGCGCAGAACCTTCTGATTTCCACGGACTTCAGCGCGGCCCAGATCGGGGTCATGGTGGGCTATGACAGCGCCAGCCACTTCAACAGCATTTTCAAGCGGGTGGTGGGCCTGCCGCCGGTCCGGTACCGGCAGTGGTATCTGGAGATGATGCGGGGCAAGCGGAGGCAGTGACCCGGGAGGGGAGGATGGATTTCCCATTTTTGCGAACATCCTGCAGGCAAACGGGGCTCGAAACAATAATTGTGCCGATTGCACAAAACATAAGAAAGATTTTTGGATGCAATCACGAAAATGTGCGGTTCTTTTTCGCATAAACCGTCACTTTACCTCTGGACTTCTTTTCAAAACGTGGTATGCTAAAGCTCACGATCACGAGTGAAAAGGAGGCGATTCGTATGTTTAAATGGTTTCAGAGCCTTGTGAACCTTCGGTATCAGGAGTTGAGCCAGCTGCGCCGCGAATTGCGCTGCGAGGCGGACAAATAAGTGCCCGGCTGAAAACGGGCGCATCCGATATGAGATCCGCAGAATGCCGCCGCCGCGGCGTTTTGCGGGACAAGTAAGCCCTCCGGCCTGGCCGGAGGGCTTACTCGTTTAGCAGGGCTCAAAAGGCAGCGTACATTTACCGTAGCGCCGGACGCTCAACGGGCTTCAAGCCGGACGGGCGCGGCGGTCTTTGCAAAAGGGCGTCCGGGGCCTGAGGGCGGCGCTAGGCGGCCACCTCCTGCCGCTTCGCCTCATAGGCGGAGGCGATCCGGTCCCGCATGGCGGCCTCCTCCCCGTCCAGGCGCAGGCCCAGGGCCTGCTCCAAGGCGCCGGGGACAAGGTCCTCGTTCCAATAGAGGGAGGCGCCCAAGTTCTCCGCCAGCCGCTCTCCGCCCGCCCGCTCCGCCAGGGCGGAGAGAACGGCGGACGGGTCCGCCTGGAAGCGGAGCAGCAGCTCCTCCGAGGCCCTTTCGGCGTACGCGCCGTCGGCTCTGCCGAGGTATTCCAGCAGCTCCGGAAGCGTCATTTCGGGGACCCGCCCCAGCTGCGCTTCCAGCTCTGCCGAGCTTGAAAGCCGGTTCACAAAGTCCCGCAGCGTCTCCCAGGCGGCCCGGCCCCCGGAGGTGAGCTCCCCGGCCAGGTAGCCGCCGGCGTCCAGCTCATGGGTGAAGCCCTCATAGTACGCGTTCCCCTTTTCGCTTCCGCAGGACAGATACCCCGCCAGGAACAGGAGCATCTCGTTTTGCTCCGCCTCGTTCCGCTCCGCCAGGGCGTTGAGAAACTGTGCGGACTGGGGATACATGAGTTTTGCCAGCTCTTCGCCGTCCAGGTCCAGCAGGGTCAGGACGCCTTCGGCAATCAGGCTGTCAACCATATCCGACAAGAACATCTCCGAGCCGGGGGCGCAGTCGTTTTCCATCCTGGAAAACAGGTAGGTCCGCCGGCCGTTTTCGTCCAGCCGGAAATACTGGTAGTTGCTCCCCGGGTAGCCGATCAGGCACCAGCCGTCCTCTCCCATGTAGGACCCGCCCGCCAGCATAACCCGCTCCGGCGTTGTGGTGTGGGTTTCATATCCCACCTGCCAGATTTCCACACGGACATTCCCCGCCGCCTCGTAATAAGGCCCGCTGAGGCCGGTGACGCGCCAGTCGTCCCAGACTACGTTCCCCTCTCCGGCGTTTCCCTCGTCATAGCGCCCGGAACCGTCCCAGCCGTAGCCCTTCGCCGCCAGGGCCTGGAACTGCGCCTGGGCGAAGTCCTTTGCCGCCGACACCACCTCCGCCGGAGCGTCGATGCCGTTGGACACATGGTCCGTATAGCCGCCCTCGTCCCTGTAAAGCCGCAGGTTTTCCCCGTCGAACCACAGCGTCCGGAAGCCGCTGACCGTGACGTCGGAGCCGGGAAGAGGGACCTCCACGGACAGGAAGAGGCATCGGGCGTCCGGGTCCCAGAAGCCGGCTTCCATATAGCCCGCCTCAGGCCAGGCGTCGTGCATGAGGGCATACAGGTCCGCCTCATACAGCGTCCCGTCCCGCTGGAAGAAGAGGCGGGAGACGTTCCAGCCGTCGGAGGCGGCAACCTCCTGTTCGCCGTCGCCGTCCAGGTCCGCTACGGTCACGTTCCCCAGGGCCCGGAGAAGCAGGGAGGGTGTGCCGCTGTCCGAGAAAACATAGTAATCGTTGATCGCGCCGTAAGCGTGTTCGCCAATCTGGCCATAGTAGGAAATCGCTGCGCCGTTCCGGCCAAAGAGCTCCGTGTAGCTCCACGCGCCGTCCTCCGGCGTCCATCCGGCGGAATCCGCGGCGGGCACGGTCAAAAAGCAGTCCCGCTCCGTCTCCGAAGCCGCCACGGCGGCGCAAAGCGTGCCGTCGGTAGAGCGGTAGATTTCCACGTCAAAGCCTTCGCCGCTGAACTCCTCCGGTTCGAAGCGCATGCGCCAGAGGGACTCCGCCACGTCGCCGCTGTGCCGCGAAACCTCCACCGCCTCCGGCTCGTAGGGGGAAAGGCCGTCCAGGGGAATCACCAGCTCCGGGTCCCAGGCCGGGTAGGCCGTGGGCTGGGCGGGCGGGTCGCACCGCCAGTTGGTCAAAAAGCGGAAGCCGCCGTCCGCTTGCTCCTCCAGCGTCACACAGGCGGGGCCGGGGGAGAAATAGATCTGGTCCTCCCCGTCGCTGAGGCCGGGAAAGTCCCAGGCCTCATAATAAAGCAGGATTTTGCCGTCCTTCCGCTCCCCGGAGGTAAAGGTCACTTCGCCGGGATAGTTCGTGTCGCCGTGGAAGTGATAATAGGCGTCGTATTCCGCAAGATACGTGAACCGGTCCAGACACCACTTGTCCGTCTCCTCCAGGCCGAGGCCCGCGTATTCCCGCAGAACCGCGTCCATCTCGGCGGCGGGGCACTTGATCAGGTCCACTCCCGGGTCCTGGCCCTGATAGGCCGCCTCCGCCACGGCCCGGCGCTCCTCTTCCGTGATCTCCATGGGCGCCCCCGTGCCGTTGTAGAAGAGCTGGAAGAGGTCGATTTGCTTGTAATCCTTCGGGGACTCCACCGCCAGGAAGAGAAATTGGTTGTGGAGGTTGAAGTCCTCGCCGTTGAAGACCTCGGTATTGAAATAT
Source organism: uncultured Oscillibacter sp. (assembly GCA_948902155.1). The sequence continues at coordinate 15,995 of CAQVQZ010000012.1, read as the reverse complement.
GTCAGCTCCGCTTCGGTCAGGGGGCCGTCGGGCTTGGCCTCCGGCGTCTCCGTCCCGGCGAAGGAACAGGCGCACACCAGCCCCGCCAGGACGGCGGACAGCGCCGCCGCCCAGAGCCAGCGCTTCGGGGCGTGGGCGATGCGCCCCACCCGCTCCCGGAGGCTCCGCTTGTCCCCCGTCATGGTGGTGGCGCAGCGGAGCAGGTCCCCGGGGCCGGGCTTCGCGGTCACCAGGGTCAGCAGGGTGCCGCCGTAGGCCCGGCGCTCGCCGTCGCCCAGGATGCTCAGCGCGCCCTCGTCACAGGCCAGCTCCGCGTCCCGGCGGCTGAGCACCGCCGCCAGCCACACCAGGGGGTTCCACCAGTGGACCGCCAGGGCCGCGCACCGCAGCAGGGCCCAGATGTGGTCCCCGTGGCGGTAGTGGGTGGCCTCGTGGGTCAGCACATGGCGGAGGACGGCCGGGTCCGCCGCCGCCTCCGGCGTGACGTACACCGCCGGGCGGGGGAAGCCGAACAGGCAGGGGGAGGGCAGGCCCGCCGCCGTATAGGCCGGCACGGGGCAGTCCGCCGCCAGGTAAATCCGGCGCCGCCGCAGCTTTCCAGCGAAGCTGACGTTTGAGAGGACAAACGCCGCCGCCAAAATCAGCGACCCGCCCAGCCAGACCCGGCCCAGCAGGGCTGCCGGGTCCATGGGGCTCCGGGCCGCCGGGGCGGGCGCTCCATCGCTTTGGATGGGGGCGGCCGGCGCAGGCGCCTCCGCGCCGTTTCCGGCGGACGGAGCCTTCTCCGCCGGGGGCCGCTGGGCCAGGGGAAGGGTTTGGAGGACCCGGGCCTCCGGCAGGACCTGGGGCATTTCCACGGGGGCGGTATAAAGCTGCACCGGGATCAGCAGCCGGGCCAGCACCAGGGCCCACAGGGCGTAGCGCAGCCGGGCGCCGACCCGCCGCCCGAAGAGGCCCCGGAGAAGCAGCACCACGGCGATTAAAAGGGTGGCCGTCAGCACCCAGTTTTCAAGGGAAATCCTCATTGTGTGCCGCCTTTCTCCGCCTGGTCCAGAATGGCCCGGAGCTCCGCGATCTCCCCGCTGGAGAGCTCCTGCCGCTGGGCCATGGCGCTCATCATCATCCCCACGCTGCCCCGGTATACCCGGTCCAAAAAGCTCCGGGTTTCCGACACCTCCGCCCGCTCCCGGTCCACAAGGGGAACATAGGCTTTGCCCCGGCCGGCCTGCCCGCAGCGCACCAGGCCCTTGGCCTCCATACGGTGAAGGGTGGTGATGGTAGTGCTTCTGGCCCAGCCCGCCGTGCGCTCCAGCTCGCCGGCGATCTGCATGACCGTGCGGGGGCTGCGCTCCCACAGGCAGTTCAGGACGTTCCACTCGCCGGACGTCAGCTTGATATGGTCCATTGTCCGCACCTCCTTGTCTACATTGTAGACTTAGTATAGCACAAGTAAGTCTACAATGTCAACAAAAAAAGACGGCGCGTGGACAGGGCCGGAGGGAAACGGGCTGAAGGCGCGGAAAACCGGCGGGCCGCAGGCCCGCCGGGACATAGAGCGCCGCTTCCATGAAGCCGGAGGCGGAAGGCCGCACGTGCTGATTTAATCCGAGTCCTCCTTGGATTTCCGGTTGACGACACAGCGCAGGGTAGCGAAGTCGATATGCGCTTCGGCTACGTGGCGGGCGAGATCCGGAATGCCGCTTTCAATGCCGTTGCAGATGATGTGGTGCTGCTGGGACAGAATGCGGATATTGGAGAGGTCCTTTTCGTTGTCCCAGAATTCCAGGGCGCGCATGAGGGAGTGGGTGGCCAGCTTTTCCAGGTCGGCGTAAAAGCGGATCAGGTGCTGGTTTTCGGTATAGCGCATGAGCAGGTTGTGGAAGGCCCGGTCGACGTCGATGCGCTGGCGGCGGTTGAAAAGCGAGCGGTCGCCGTTTTCAAAGTCATGCCAGAGGGAGCAGTAGACGTCCGCCAGGCGGTGAAGCTCGCTCATATCCAGAAGGGCCAGGCGGTGAGCGCAGATATAAGAGGCGCTGCCCTCCAGTATTTTTCTGGCGTCGAAGACGTCCATCAGCTTTTTCTGGCTGATGTTGAAGGCGCGGTAGGTTTTTCCGTTTTCGCTCTCGGACAAAAGGCCCACGGCCGCCAGCTGCTTGATCGCGTTCCGCACGGGGGTGATGCTGATGCCCAGCGCCTCCGCCATATAGGTCGCGTTGATTTTGGTGCCCGGCGGGATTTTCGAGGAGAGGATGGCGGACTCCAGGTAGTTGTACACGATGTCCGTGAGCTTGCTGGCGGGGTTCTCCGCCTGATACCGGAGGATAATTTTGGGATCAAAGAGATTTTCCTGACGGTCAGACACGTTGTTTGCCTCCCTTCGTTGGATCGTTTTTAGAGGGGGGGAGCCACATAATGGCGGAGGAGTCCGCCGTTCGGATTCCCATGCATCCGCAGGAGCCTCCGCTTCCGTCCGTAACCAAAAGGAACTGGCCGGGGAATCCGGAGGCCCGTTCGAAAAAGCGCGCGATGCGGCCCTTCGTCAGGGGGAGGGGGGCGAGGGCCTGGAGGGCGGTTTCATACAGCCGCCGGGCCTCCGCCCGGGCTCCGGTCATAAGCATGGCGCCTGCGCCGGGCAGGGCAAAGCCGTATACGCCGCCGGCCAGCCGGGCAAGCGCGCCTTCGGCGGAGTCCTCGTCACAAACAATGTCTCCGGCGACGCCGCCGCACAGATCCGGGGCGCCCGGAACCGAAATGCTGGCCGCCAGATAGCGGACCCCCGGCGGTGCGGCGCGTTTGAGCAGGCGCGCGAGGCACGCGTCAACGACGACGCAGTCCCGCCCGCTGCCAAAGCGCAGGCGGTTTATGCCGGAAAGGGCCCGGCGGCATTCCCCGGCGCGGCCCGCGGCACACAGACCGCCGGCCAGGACCGGATACCCGTCGGCGGTTTGATATCTCCCGGCAAAGGGCGTCAGGTTTTCGGTTTCATACGGAAGAATCCCCATGAGCATGCTGCGGCAACCATTCCTTTCAGTATTTCACAAGATAGGATATCACAACTTTGAAGGAAATAAAAGAGGGGAAGAGGCGTTTGAATGGAATTCAAGCCTCCAAATACCGTAAGAAATGTACGATTTCTGAAAACACGTGGACGGCGGCCTGAAGAAATTGCAAAGGCTTTCGGGGCGGCGGCCCGCGTTTCAGGGACGGCGGATTTTCGGGAGGGCGCTTCGGCACGGGCGGAAGAGGGGGCGAAAGCGGACATGGCCGCTGCGTCGTACAAAGCAGCGGCCATGCCCGAAAAGAGGGGGTTGAAACGCCGGGAGTTTTGAGAGACGGCGCTTCCGAATCAGGAAAAGAGCGTTACCCGTTTTGGGCCATGCTCTGATACTTGGCGTACCTCCGCGCGCAGTGCTCCTCCGCTTCCGCGAACAGCTTTTCGGCAATTTCGGGGAAGGTGCGCGTGAGGGCGGAGAAGCGGACCTCCCCCAGCATGAACTCCCGCAGCCTGCCGTTGGGCGCCTTGCTGTCCAGCTGGAAGGGATTGCTTCCCTGGGCGGCCAGGGCGGGGTTGTAGCGGAACAGGGGCCAATAGCCGCAGTCCACGGCCTTGCGCTGCTCGGCCTGGGTCATGCTCATGGAGGACACGATGCCGTGGTTGATGCAGGGGGCGTAGGCAATGACCAGGGAGGGGCCCTTGTGGGCTTCCGCCTCCTTCAGCGCCCGGACCACGTGGCCGGGGTCGGCCCCCATGGACACCTGAGCCACGTATACATGGCCGTAGCTCATGGCAATCATGGCCAGGTCCTTTTTGGGCGTGCTTTTGCCGCCGGCGGCGAACTGCGCCACGGCGCCCAGGGGCGTGGCCTTGGAGGCCTGCCCGCCGGTATTGGCGTACAGCTCGTTGTCCACCACCAGAATGTTCACATCCAGATTGGAGGCGAGGACGTGGTCGAGCCCTCCGAAGCCGATGTCATAGGCCCATCCGTCGCCGCCGTACATCCACATGGTCTTTTTTACCAGCTGGTCGGCGTTGTTCTTCAGGAAAAGGACGTCGGGTCCGGCGTCTTCGGTGGCCCCCAGGGCGGCGATTACCTCGTCGGAGAGCCTGCGGGTCAGGCCGCCGTCGTCGCCGTCCCGCAGCCAGGCGGCCACGGCGGCTTTCAGAGTCTCGTCCCCGGTGGACTCCGCCACCGCCTGGGCATGGGATTTCAGCTGGCGGCGCTGCTGCTCCACGGACAGGCACATGCCCAGGGAGTATTCCGCGTTGTTCTCGAAGAGGGAGTTGGCCAGGGCGGGGCCGTGGCCGGCGGAGTCCCGGGCCAGCGGGATGGCGGGCACGGACAGGAACATGGCCTGGGTGCAGCCGGTGGCGCCGGCAATGTACATGCGGTCGCCGAACAGCTGGGTCATCAGCTTCATATAGGGCGTTTCGCCGCAGCCCGCGCAGGCGCCGGAGAATTCCATCAGCGGGCGCTGGAACTGGCTCCCGCGGACGGTGAACCTGTCCATGGGGGTTTCCTTTTCGGAGAGGGCCAGGCAGCGATCCCAGTTGGCCTGCTCGTGCATTTGGCTTTCCAGGGGTTTCATGGCCAGAGCGGGCGTTTTGGCGGGGCAGACGTTGGCGCAGCTGCCGCAGCCCTGGCAGTCCAGGGGGTCCACCTGGATGCGGAAGGCGTAGTTCTCAAAGCCCCGGCCGGCGGCTTTTTTGACGGCCATGCCGCTCTTTTCCGCCTCCTCGGGCGTGAAGAGGAAGGGCCGGATGGCGGCGTGGGGGCAGACCAGGGCGCACTGGTTGCAGCCGATGCAGCTGTCGGGGAGCCACGCGGGCACGTTGACGGCAATGCCGCGCTTTTCATACCGGGAGGTCTCCACATCGGTGACGCCGTCGGCGAAGTCCAGGAACTTGCTGACGGGGATTTTATCGCCGGCCTGGGCGTTGACGGGAGTCAGAATGTCGCGGACGTACCGGGGAAGGGAGGCACCGGGCGCGGCCGGGGCGTCGCCCTCGGGCAGATCGGCCCATGCCGCGGGCACGTCCACCTCTGTCAGAGACGTCAGCCCCCGGTCCACGGCGGCGTAATTCATATTCAGGACCTTGTCGCCCTTTTTGAAATAGCTGTGGGTGATGGCCTCTTTCATGTATTGGACGGCGTCCTCCACCGGCAGCACGCCGGAGAGCTTGAAGAAGGCGGCCTGGAGCACCGTGTTGGTGCGGGCGCCGAGGCCCAGCTCCTGGGCGATGGAGACGGCGTCGATGGTGTAGAAGCGAATGTGGCTGCGGGCGAGTATGCGCTTGACGCGGTTGGGCAGATTGCGGTCCAGCTCCTCCGCGGTCCAGCCGGTGTTTAAAAGGAAGGTCCCGCCGGGCTTCAATTCGTGGACCATGTCGTAGGCGGTGATATAGCTCTGCTTATGGCAGGCGACGAAGTCGGCCAGGGCGACGTAATAAGCGGAGCGAATGGGATTCTTCCCAAAGCGCAGGTGGCTCTTGGTGACGCCGCCGGACTTCTTCGAGTCGTATTCGAAGTACGCCTGGACATATTGGTCCGTGTTGTCTCCGATGATTTTGATGGAGTTTTTGTTTGCTCCCACGGTGCCGTCGGAACCCAGGCCCCAGAATTTGCACTCGATGGTGGCGGCGTCCGCGGTGCCGATCACCCCGCCCACCTCCAGGGACAGGCGGGTCACGTCGTCGACAATGCCCACGGTGAAGTGGTTTTTCCGCTCTCCGGCCATGTTGTCGAACACGGCCTTCATCTGGGCGGGGGTGGTGTCCTTGGAGGAGAGGCCGAAGCGGCCGGCCAGCACCCGAATGCCGGTGGAACCGCTGTCCATCAGGGCGGAACAGACGTCCTCATACAGCGGTTCGCCGATGGCGCCGGGTTCCTTGGTGCGGTCCAGGACGGTGATGATGCTGGCGCTTTTGGGCAGGGCGGAGACAAAGTGCTTGACGGAGAAGGGGCGGTACAGATGCACCTGGATCATCCCGACCCGCTCCCCCCGGGCGGCCAGGTAGTCGATCACCTCCGTCAGGGTGCCGCATACGCTGCCCATGGCGACGACGACGCGCTCGGCGTCCGGGGCGCCGTAGTAGTTGAAGAGCCGATAGCTCCGGCCGGTTAAGGCGTTGATGGCGTCCATGTACCCTTCCACAACGGCGGGGACCGCGTCATAGGCGGAGTTGCAGGCCTCACGGTGCTGGAAGAAGGTGTCGGGATTCTGAACGGTGTTGCGGACGGTGGGATGCTCGCTGTTGAGCGCGCGGTTTTTGAAGCGCTTCACGGCTTCCCAGTCCACCAGGGCGCTCATGTCGTCGTAGTCCAGGACCTCCACCTTTTGGATTTCGTGGGAGGTGCGGAAGCCCTCAAAGAAGTGCTGGAAGGGAATGCCGCTCCGGATGGCGGAGAGATGGGAGACGGCCCCCAGGTCCATGCACTCCTGCACGCTGGCGGAGGCGATCTGGGCGAAGCCGGTCTGGCGGCAGGCCATGACGTCGGAGTGGTCGCCGAAGATGGAAAGGGCGTGGGTGGCCACCGTCCTGGCGGAGACGTGCATCACGCCGGGCAGCATGGAGCCGGCGATCCGGTACATGGGGGGAATCATCAGCAGCAGGCCCTGAGAGGCGGTGTAGGTGGCGGCCAGAGAGCCGGTCTCCAGGGCACCGTGCATGGCGCCGCAGGCCCCGGATTCGGACTGCAGCTCCATCAGGCGCACCGGCTGGCCGAAAATATTCTGTTTCCCGTTGGCGGACCACTCGTCTACATGGTCCGCCATGGGAGAGGACGGAGTGATGGGATAAATGGCGGCCACTTCGGTAAAGGCGTAGGAGATATATGCGGCCGCCTCGTTTCCGTCCATCGTTTTAAATTTCTTTGGTTTCATGGGATCGTCCTTTCTCAGCATGCGGGTCTTGACTGGGCTGAAAATAAATACATACCGGGCCGCGGCCTTGTGAAAAAATTATAGGAGCGTTTCTCCGCTGTTGTCAAAATAGAAGCATTTTTTTGGAATGCTTTCAAAAATAATCCGGATTCAATTACTTTTGCAGAGAACCCGCAGACCTGAGGATTAAAAAAAATTTGGCCTCGGCTGCGCCCGCGCTCGGCGGCCTGCAAATTGCACTTTGCGGCATTGCCGCAGGGCTCAAAAAACTGCGGCCATTTGATTGAAAAATGGTGTTTTTCCATAAGAATTTGAAGAAGGAAAAAACAAATATGTGACTTCTGTACAATCTCCTCCGGCGGAAATTCCCCAAAATAAAGGTTTCCCTCAGTCATTTATTGAGCGCTGAAGGGAAAATTGCACTTAATTGGACACCATAATGCCCCGTGGGTTACAATAAAAAGCAAGAATTCTGTTACGCTTGGAAAAGCGGGGACGACCAAAGGCGAACGGCATGCCCGGCGGAAACAGATCGAAGAATTTTGCAGAACAGTGAAGAAAGGAATGTGCATATTATGTGGATGATGCATACTACGCTCCCGGAATTCTTCAGAAAAATGAAAACTGCGGCGGCGACCCAGGGGAAGACTCCAAAGGTCTGTGAAGTTGTGGGATTGGAGCATTTGAAGAGCGCAAAGATGCAGTCGCTCCGGACCGGGCGCATTGAGCAGTCGGTCGCCAAGCTGGCAAAGATGGACGAGGTGGATCGCCTGGAGGTTGCGATCATGGACCGGGTGCCGGAGACCATGCATCAGGCGGTGATCCGCGCCTATGACAAGGACGGAAAGCCCGTCTGCGCCATTTTGGAAACCATCAACATTCTGCACGAGACTGCGGACGTCCTGATTCACGATTTCCCGGTGGTGGAGGACAACCGGTCCCCCATCGGCAAGCACTAAGGGAGGAAGAGAGTATGAGTCAGCTGAAATACCGCTTTATTCCGGAGGGGCCGTTTCATAACATTGTGACGCCGGTGGCCGTTGCCCTGATCGATTATGAGGACGTTCTGGCCTGCGGCATAAGCTGCCGGGAAGCCTGCGAGCGGGTCGCCGCCCAGCATGAGGGCCCGGTGGCGATCAACGTCTGGGATTTGAAAAACGCGGTTACCACCACCAGCGACGGGATCATGATCGACGGCTCCATTGTCGCGATGGCCTCCGGGGACTATGGCAGAATCAACGGGGAATTTGGCTATGCGGAAATGCTGGAAATTCCCTGGGATTCCGAGGAGGCGAAAACGCTCATCGCAGAAGAGCCCCACCTGCGGCAGTGGACGGAGAACTACCCCGGCCGCCGTCTGCTGATGCACCCCAAGGACCTGAAGCTGCCCGTCCATCAGGCGACGATCACCGGGCGTGCCGGAAACAACAACTCCGCCACGGAAATCATGCACTACATCACCATGCTGGAGCTGCTCATGCCCCTGGTGGGCCAGATGGAGATGCTGCGGGACGGGGACGTTGTGCTGGGCAGGACTGGCGGCGTCATCTCCGTGGGCATTGGCATGGTTGTGGCGGAGGAATACGGCCGCATCGTGCCCCACCGCCAGTTCCCCACCGGCGACACCGCCCATGGCTCCGGCCAGTACGCCCAGACCCTGAAGGCCCACATCCCCATCATTGCCGGCGATAAGCGGGCCCTGGCCCGGTATATCATCCGCGCCCTGGAAATCGGCATGGTGCCCGGCCGCGATATCGGCGCGTCGCCCGCCGTTGTGTCCGTGGCCCGCCACCTGGGAGCGCCCGTCGCCGGCGACCGCATCACCGACAGGGCCTATGTGGAGCTGGAGTCCGTGGGCTTCAGCCGCCAGTGGGTCGGCGGCAGCGCGGAGCCGCTGACGGCCGAGGAGATCGTCGCCAGGGCGCGGGAGATCATCCCCGGGGTCGACGGCCCCGAGTATTACTCCGCGCCGGATATCCTCGAGGTCAGGTTCGCCTAGGGCCGGCCCCCGCAAGCCCAAACCCGCGTCTTTTCGGCGGAGCTTGCCGGCCTCGGCGCCAAGAAGCGCCGCCCGGGCAGATGGAAAGCGCGCAGATTTCACAGCACAAAGGAGCGGCAGACGTGAATCAGGAAGCGAATATCTTCGTCCAGGTGGACAAGACGGTGGTCAAAATTACGGGCCTTTCCGTGAAGGGGCTGAATATCCGGCAGCTGGAGGAGCTCCTCCAGGACAAGCTGAAAAGCATGACCCGCATCATCGGCGTGACCGGGACCTCCCTGGAGATGGACGTTTACGGCGTTGAGGAATCCGAAATCCTGCGGGATGCGGAAGGGGTGATCCGTACCGTTGCTCTGGCGGAGGGAATCCGCGTTACCGACGTGACGCAGCTGAGCCAGGTGGAAAAGATCCGCAGCGTGGATTACGAGCACATTCCGCCCTATGATCCTCGGGGCTGCCAGGGGGAGCGATGGCTTGCGTATGATTAATTCTGTGGAGATCATTCCCACCGGCGACGAGCTGCGCTGCGGCGCCGTGCTGGATACGGACAGCCCCATGCTGATGCAGCAGCTGCTGCGGCGGTACGACTGCACCGTCCGCCGCTGGGCGGTGATTCCCGACTCGGCGGAGGCCGTCACGGAGAAGATCCGGCAGTGCCTGGAGGGGAAGCCCAGCCTGATCATTCTGATCGGCGGCTCCGGCAGCGGCCACCTGCACAGCGAGGTGCTGGGGAAGGACTATACCCATGCGGGCATGGAAGCCCTGATGGATCATTATGCCGTGACCTCTCTGTACGGGAAGAACGGACATATGTGGAGCCGCCTGGTGTGCGGGTACGTGGATGAGACGCTGGTGATCAACGTGCCCGGCCCCTTTGTCGAGGCGCAGGCGGCAATCGAGGCGTTTTGCGAACAGTGGGAAAAGGGGGCCGCCTTGAACGCGCTGAATAACGCCATGGCGGCGGCTGTGGCGAAGTGCTATGAGCGGTATGGCGGCGCGGCGGCCGCGCCGGAATAATCCGCGCCATAACCCAGTGACTAATACGGCTTCGTATTAGCAAAATAAAAAGGAAAGAGGACGAAAAGATGACTAGGAAAATGACTGGACTGTTGCTTGCAATCGTGATGTGCGTTTCCCTGCTGGCCGGCTGCGGCGGCAAAAAGGAAACGACGGCTCCCGCCGATGGCGGCAGCGCCCCCGCCGCTTCCCAAGCCTCCGGCGAGAGCGTCACCCTGAAGCTGACCCACTGCCAGCCCGAAGGCAGCCCCGTTGATCTGGCCACCGAAGAATTCGCCCGTCTGGTGGAGGAACGCACCGAGGGCCGCGTAAAGATTCAGCTCTTCCCCGCCAACATGCTGGGCGCTGAATCCGTTACCCGGGACATGGTCAAGGAAGGCGGCTGTGACATTGTCTGCCTGGGCTCCGCCGCGAACAACTACAACAACGCTATGAACCTGGTTACCGCCTGCTATCTGTTCGAAAACATAGAGGAAGCGGACTACATGCTCTTCGAGAGCAGGTTTGCCCAGAAGTACATGCATGAGGACTACCTGGCCAACGACAATGTGGTGTACCTGACCAGCTGGGTGCAGTCCCCCCGGCAGACCATGACCACGAAGGCCTTCACCACTCCCGCCGAGCTGAAGGGCATCAAGCTCCGCGTCCCCGCCGGCATCCCCGTTTGGGAGGCCGCCTGGAACGCCATGGGCGCGCTGACCGTCTCCATGGGCCTTGACGACGCGTTCTCCGGCCTGCAGCAGGGCGCCTGCGACGGCGTCGAGGGCCCTATCGACCAGCTGTACTTCAACTCCTTCCAGGAGGTTGCCAAGGAGCTGATCATGACCCAGCACAATTACTACTCCTATCAGATGCTGATGAACAACAACTCCTTCAACGCCCTGTCCGAGGCCGATCAGCAGGTCCTGCGGGACACGGCCTTGGAGCTGGACGCCTATCACGATCAGCTGCGTGACGAAAATGTGGACAAGCTGCTGGAGGACCTGAAGAGCCAGGGCGTCAATGTCACGGTTCTGTCCGAGGAGCAGCTGGCCGCCTTTGCCGAGCTGTGCAAGCCCGCCATCGACCAGAACATGGATTCCTGGGGCCAGGAGTGCTACGACGAGTTCATCTCCGAGCTGGAGGAGTTCCGCGCCAGCCACTGAGGAATGCTTCTTTTCAACTGTGCTGACGATACGAAGCACTGGCTGTCACGCACGCTTCCGCCCCTGGCTTTACAGGGGCGGAGCGTGACTTCCAAGGAGGATCTATGCTGAATATTCTGAAAATAATTGATAAAGCCATCGTAAAGCTGTGTGAAGTGTTCCTGGTTTTCTCCATCATCGCGATGGTGGGCTTCGCCTTCTGGCAGGTGGTCGGCCGGTTTCTTTTGAAGCTGTCCACACCCTATGCCGAGGAGTTTGCACGGCTTGCCATTGTCTGGTGCATCATGATCGGCGGCGCCCTGGCCGTCCGCAAGAACGAGCATATCCGCGTGGACTCCCTGACCCGGATTCTGCCGGGGCCTGTCCGGTTTATTCTGGAGCTGTGCTCTCACGTGCTGGTGGTCATCTTTGCGGTTTATATCACGCGCTACAGCTACGCTTATGTTTTGGCCACTGCGGAGGACTTTACGACTTCTTTGGGTTACTGCCGGAATGTGTTCTTCATGCCCGGCATTATCTTCGGTGCCGTCACCATTGTCTATACGGTCGTGAATATTGTTTTGCTGATCTATAATCAGGTTCACCACTCCAATGTGACCATCGACAACACCGGACGTATGAACACGGACGTGGCATAAGGAGGGATTGAGATGGTCATTGTCATTATGTTTATCCTGGTGGCGCTGGGCGTACCCGTCACCTTCTCCCTGGGCATCGCATCCCTGGTGTTCTTTATTCAAAACAGCGTGCCCATGGTCACCTTTGCGCAAAAGTTCCTGGTGGCGGCGGACTCGTTTTCTCTGCTGTGCCTGCCCTTCTTTATTCTGGCCGGCAACCTGATGAACACCGGCGGCGTCACCAAGCGCCTGTTCAACTTCTGCGACGCGCTGATGGGGCATATCTGCGGCGGGCTGAGCTATGTCACCGTCGTGTCCTCCGCCATCTTCTCGGCCATCTCCGGTTCCGCCCTGGCGAATGCGGCGGGCCTTGGCTCCATGCAGATTCAGGCGATGACCGAGCGGGGCTATCCCAAGAACTTCAGCACCAGCGTGGTGACCACCGCCTCCGTCATGGGCCCCATTATCCCGCCCAGCATTCTCATGGTCCTGTACGGCATCACCGCCGGCGTCTCCATCCAGAGGCAGTTCATCGGCGGCATCCTTCCCGGCATTTTGTATGCCGCCTTCTGCTGCGGCATGTGCTTCTACTACAGCAGGAAGTTCCACTTCCCCAAAGGGGAGAAGTTCAACATCAAGCGCGTTTGGAGGGAGTTCTGGTCTTCCATCTGGGCGCTGCTGGCCCCCGTCATCATTCTGGGCGGCATTCTCTCCGGCGTGTTCACCGCCACCGAGTCCGGCGCCGTGGCCTGTGTGTACGTGATCCTTGTGGGCATGTTCGTCTATAAAGAGCTGACCCTGAAGCAGGTCCTGGAGTGCTTCCTGGAGTCCGCCAAGACCACCGGCTCCATTCTCCTGATCGCCGCCACCGCCGCTGTCCTGGGCTTCTGCATGACCTATGACATGATTCCCCAGAAGGTGGCGACCGCGCTGACGGCCTCCGTCAGCAGCCCCACGGTCATGATGCTGATTTTCACCCTGATTTACCTGTTCCTGGGCTGCATTATGGAGGGCTCCGCCATCATCCTGACCACTGTGCCCATCTTTGTGGGGATCTGCCAGACCATGAACATCGACCTGGTGTACTTCGGCGTGTTTGTGTCTGTGCTCCTGTCCGTCGCCACGGTTACCCCGCCGGTGGGCACCGTGATGTTTGTGATCTGCAAGAAGAACGATCTGACCATCGGCCAGTATTTTAAGAACATGCTGCCCTGGTTCGGCATGATTGTCGCAGTGTGCCTGCTGATTGCGTTCTTCCCCATAATTACCACGTTCCTGCCCACGCTGCTCTACGGCTGATGCGCGCATAGCGCGGGCGGGCTTTCGGGCGAATCCCCGCCCGTTTTTCAAGATGCGGAAATGAACCAAAAAGCGGTTCTACTATTATTAGTAGAGCCGCTTTTTGGATATCCTTTGAAAGGCGGCGGTTTTCCGGAGAATCCGCGGGGGGAAGGCGGACCGTTCAGGAAAGACTGCCTATGGTCATGGATTTTCATGGAAGGGAGTGATTCCAATGTCTGAGCAGACGAAAAGAAACCATGCGTTTTTGAATCCCGGCCGGGTGAGGGCCGTGCATAAGGAGAACCCTTTTGCAAAGATTTCAGATATTGTCTACGACCTGCTGGCGGAGGCAATTTTGTCCACGGCCATTCCGCCTGGAAGCAAGCTCAATATCGCCGGCATTGCGGAGCAGCTGCAGGTGAGCCGCACGCCGGTGTTCGCGGCAATCGAGCGGCTGAAGAAGAATGGCCTGGTCATTGAAGCCTGCGAGACGGGAAAGTACAGAAGCCACTATGTGCTGGACATCAGCAACGAGTCGCTGTCGGATCTGTTTGTGGCCCGAAAGGCCATTGAAACCGCCGCCGCGGCGATCTGCGCGTCGAATGTTGCGCTGGTGGATATGGAGAAGCTGAAGAAGCTGGCCAGAGAATTTCAAACCATTTGGAGCGCCTATGCGGAGGACAGCACGTCGGCCCCCTCTTTTTCCGAGCGGGAGTCCATCGACAAAACGTTTCATGAGTGCTTGGTGCTTTCCACCAGAAACAAGTACCTGATCGACATGTACCAATCCCTGCGGGAGCCCCTCAGCTACCTGTCGGTGCGCACCTGCGAATTTGTGGCGTCCAAAAATGAACGGGAAAACCTGCTGATTCTGAGCTCCCAGCACGCCTCCATCTGCCGGGCGATTGAGTCCGGGTTCCCCGAAATTGCCCGGCTGGCCATGGAAAAGCACATCGATTTCTGCCATCACCGCTGTCTGATGGACCGCTGACGGCCCGCGGGCATTTCCTCCCCGATAAAAAACCGGAGGGCGTCCGGGGACGCCCTCCGGAGCCGGGTTTAAAACACACGCTAATGCGCTCCGGTTTTTCTCAGCATCACCTCGGCCAGCCCGGCCCCGGCCCAACCCACGGCGGCCCCCAGGAGAATGCCCCCCAGGATGTCGCTGGGCCAATGGACATAGAGGTAGAGCCGGGAAAAGGCGGTCGCCGCCGCCAGGGCCAGCGCCGGACGCCACAGCGGACTTCCGGCGGTTTTCAGGGCGAAGACCACGGCGAAGGCCGCCGCCGTGTGGCCGGAGGGAAAGGAGGCGTCCCCGGGCGGGGAGACCAGAAGGGAAAGCTCCGGACGGAAGGCGAAGGGGCGGACCCGGCCGACGAGGGGCTTTAAAACCAGGTTGCAGGCAAACAGGTCCAGTGTCAGGGCGCAGGCGGCGGCGACGCCATATTTCCTCTGCCGCCGCCAAAGGAGCAGAAGAGCCGAACAGAGAATCCAGACCTCGCCGTGGTCGCTCAGGACGCTGACGAGGGGCATCAGCCAATCGAGAAATTCACAGCGGAAACAGCGCTGCATCCAGTCTAGTACGGCCAGCTCTATATGCTGCATCAAAGTCCTCCCCAAGCGTTCAGGGCCGCGGCGCAAAGCCGCGGCCCCAGGTAGCTTGTATGTTCCGTTATTCCAGCACGGCGCCCCTGGCGGCGCTGGTGACCAGCTTGGCATAGCGGGCGGCGTAGCCGGTTTTGATCCTGGGCTCCGGGCAGACCCACTTTGCCTTCCGCTCCTTCAGGACGGCCTCGTCCACCTCCAGGGAGATGGAGCAGCTGCGGATGTCGATGGAAATGGTGTCCCCGTCCTCCACAAAGGCGATGGGGCCCCCCTGAGCCGCCTCGGGGCAGACGTGGCCGATGGAGGCGCCCCGGGTGGCGCCGGAGAAGCGGCCGTCGGTAATCAAAGCCACGCTCTCCCCCAGGCCCATGCCGCAGATGGCGGAGGTGGGGTTCAGCATCTCCCGCATGCCGGGGCCGCCCTTGGGCCCCTCATAGCGGATGACCACCACGTCCCCGGCCACGATTTTTCCGGCGTAGATGGCGGAAATGGCGTCCTCCTCACAGTCAAAGACCTTGGCGGGTCCGGTGTGGACCATCATTTCCGGAGCCACGGCGGAGCGCTTCACCACGCAGCCCTCCGGAGCCAGGTTGCCCTTCAGCACGGCGATGCCGCCGTCCTGGGAGTAGGGATTTTCAATGGGGCGGATGAGCTCGGGGTTTCGGTTCTCCACGCCCTCCAGGTTCTCGGCGACGGTCTTTCCGGTGCAGGTTATCAGGGAGGTGTCCAGAAGGTTCCGCTTCGTCAGCTCCTTCATGACGGCGTAAACGCCTCCCGCGCCCTCCAGATCCTCCATATACGTGTCGCCGGCGGGGGCCAGGTGGCAGAGGTTGGGGGTTTTGGAGGAAATTTCGTTGGACATGTCCAGGTCCAGCTCGATGCCGCACTCGTGGGCGATGGCGGGGAGGTGGAGCATGGTATTGGTGGAGCAGCCCAGGGCCATGTCCACCGTTTCGGCGTTGTGGAAGGCTGCGGCAGTCATGATGTCCCGGGGACGGATGTTCTTCTCTACCAGTTCCATGATCTTCATGCCCGCGTGCTTGGCCAGGCGCAGCCGGGCGGACCAGACGGCGGGGATGGTGCCGTTGCCCCGGAGGGCCATGCCGATGGCCTCGGTGAGGCAGTTCATGGAGTTGGCGGTGTACATGCCGGAGCAGGAGCCGCAGGTGGGGCAGGCGTTTTCCTCGTAGTCCGCCACGCCCGCTTCATCCAGTTTCCCGGCGTAGTAGCCGCCCACGGCCTCGAACATATGGGAGAGGCAGGTCCGCCGCCCGTCGTTCAGCCGCCCCGCCAGCATGGGGCCGCCGGAGCAGAAAATGGCGGGGATGTTCAGTCGGGCGGCCGCCATGAGAAGGCCGGGGACGTTTTTGTCGCAGTTGGGGATCATGACCAGCCCGTCGAACTGGTGGGCGATGGCCATGGCCTCGGTGGAGTCGGCGATGAGGTCCC
>CAQVQZ010000011.1 GCA_948902155.1 uncultured Oscillibacter sp. | reverse complement strand
TCAGCGACCCGGAGAAGCACGTCTACCGCTGTGCCTACTGCGACACCGCCAAGGGGAAGAAAAAGGCGCTGTGAGCCGGGGAATTTGAGCGGAAAAAAGGCTCCCTCTCTGAGGGTGCTGTCAGCCGCAAGGCTGACTGAGGGAGTTTTCGGCGCTGGAGAGCAACTGAGGGAAGAGTCTACGGCGCTGGAGAGCAGATGATGGGTAGCGGTTTCGATGCCGGAGAACCGATGACGGAGGCGGTTTGTGCGCCAGAGGGCGCTTGACTGAGAGTGTTTGCCGCACAGAAGGCCCGACTCCCTCCGTCGCCGCCTTTGGCGGCGCCACCTCCCTCAAAGAGGGAGGCTTTGGTGCGCATGTCATTAAGTCGGGCGCGCCGCCGGAGGCGGTGACTGAGGGTTTCCGTCTCCAAAACCCCGGCACTCGCGGGGACGGGCGGTTGATAACCGCCCCTACATAGGCGGGATGTTCGGGAGAAGGGCAGCAAAAACAGTTTCCCTCACTTAGCGGCATCGATAATCCGGTTTTTCTTGCAAAAAAGGACATTTTATGCTATCATAAACACATGGAGTCTTATGAACTGATCCGCTCCCGCCGGAAGACCCTGGCGCTGGAGATCACCGGGGAGGGCCGTCTGCTGGTCCGGGCCCCTATGCGCTGTTCCCAGACCAGAATCGACGCCTTTGTCAGCGCCCACGCCGGATGGATCGAGAAGCATCTGGCCGTCCAGCGCCAGCGGGCCGCCAGCCGCCCCCCCGCCCCCACCGAGGCGGAAACCGCCGCCCTGAAAGCACGGGCCAGGGCGGAGCTGCCGCCGAAGATTGCCGCGTGGAGCCGGAAAATGGGCGTGGTCCCCACGGGCTTCAAGGTCACCAGCGCCCGGAAGCGGTATGGGAGCTGCAACGGGAAAAACAGCCTGTGCTTTTCCTGTTATCTGATGGACTGCCCGGAGGCGGCGGTGGAGCTGGTGGTGGTCCACGAGCTCTGCCATATCCTGGAGAAAAATCACGGCCCGCGGTTCTACGCGCTGCTGGAGAAATACCTGCCGGATTGGCGGGAGCGGAAAAAGCTGCTTTCCATGCGTTAGAGTGGATTTTCGCGAAAAAAACGGCGGATTTCGGAAAAAACCGGGGGCTGTTCAGAGAATGTTTAAAAATGGAGGTCGCACTATGAAACTGTATGATTTCGCGGAGCTGCTGCGAGGCAATCCCTATCCTGGGCGGGGCATCATGCTGGGCCGGAGCGTCGGCGGGGCGTCCGCCGCGGTGGTCTATTTCATCATGGGCCGGAGCGAAAACTCCCGGAACCGGGTCTTCGTTCCCACCGAGGACGGCATCCGCACCCAGGCCCACGACCCCGCCAAGATGACGGACCCCAGCCTCATCATCTACCACCCCGTCCGCCAGGCGGGCCGGGGGCTCATCGTCACCAACGGCGACCAGACGGACACTATCCGGGACTACCTCCTGGAGGGCCGAACCTTCGCCGAGGCCCTGAAAAGCCGGACCTTCGAGCCGGACGGGCCCAACTACACCCCCCGCATTTCCGGCCTGCTCAGCCCTGACGGCAGCTTCCAGCTCTCCATTTTGAAGAGCGCGGAGGGGAATCCGGACTGCTGCTGCCGGTATTTCTACGATTACGACGCGCCCCTGCCCGGCGAGGGCCGCTTTATCCACACCTATATGGGCGGCGGGAATCCCCTGCCCTCCTTCGAGGGGGACCCGGAGCGGGTGGCCCTGACGGCGGAGAGCCCGGAGGCGCTGGCGGAGCAGGTTTGGGCGGCGCTGAATCCGGAGAATAAGGTGTCGCTGTTTGTCCGGTTCGTGCGTCTGGCGGATGGGACTTATCGGGATGTGATTCGGAATCGGTTTGGGGAGTGAAGCAACGTTCGGTATAGAACGGTGGTGTTTGCGAACAAATGGCGGGGAGTTTTTGCGACTGCCATTCTCCCGACCCCCCTCCTGTGCAGGGGCGGTTAATACTCGCCCGTGCTTCCGCAAGCGCCGGAGGTGAAGGCCACTGTCATTGGTTGAAGGAGCATTTGCTTGCCTTCCTTCGCAAGGGAATTTGGTATTTTTGAAGAAAATGATGGAGGGTTTCCTTCTCCAGGTGCTATCTCATAGTGCCAGGAGGAGGAAACCCTCCATCAGTGCCTCCAGCGGCGACAGCCCCACGTCGGAAGAAATTCCGCTCTGTTCCGTCGCCGCCTGAAGGGCGACGACTCCACCCGCTCCATTCCTTCCTCCTTCCCCCACAAAATCTCCGATTTTGCGGGGACCTCCAAGAGAGTGCCAAGACGATGGCGCACAAAACCGAATGACATTGGCCGATAAGCGCCCCTGCATATCCCTCGCACTTTCCCTAAAAAGCTCTGTGGAAAAATGCCTGATCGGACGCTCTCCAACCCATTCCCGGCTTGTCAAGCTTGGAAAGGGATGGTATAATATTGGCCGTGTACCCGCGCTTTCGCGGCGGGCTGACGAATCCGGGAGGGGACGGCGCTATGAAACGAAAGCTCTCTTATTTGATCTGCGCCCTGGGGGCGCTGTGGACTTTGGCCGGCTGCGGCGGGGAGGCTCCGCCGGCGGAACCGGAGGCCGGGGGGCGGGAGTCCGTCGCCCTGACCGTCTGGGGCGCGGAGGAGGATGCGGCGCTGCTGGAGGAGGTGTTTTCCTCCTTCCGGAACCGTTACGCCGGAGAGGCGGATATCCAGATCACATATCAGCCTCAGAGCGAGTCCAGCTGCAAGGACGCCCTGCTGGGGGACCTGGAGGGCGGGGCCGACGTGTTCGCCTTCGCCGACGACCAGGTGGCCGCCCTGGCCGCCGCCGGGGCGCTGGACCCCATCGAGAACGCCGGAGAAGTCCGCGCCGCCAGCCTCTCGGCGGCGGTGGACGCCGCCAGCGTGGGGGGACAGCTCTACGCCTACCCCCTGACGGCGGACAACGGGTATTTTCTCTATTATAACAAAGCCTATTTCTCCGAGGAGGATGTGGAAAGCCTGGACCGGATGCTGGAGATTGCGGCGGAGGCCGGGCGGCGGGTGGTCATGGACTGGTCCTCCGCCTGGTATGTGTACGCGTTCTTCGGGAACACCGGCTTGCAGGTGGGGCTGAACGACGACGGGCTGACCAACTTCTGCACCTGGAACAGCCAGGAGAATCCCATCACCGGCGTGGACGTGGCTCAGGCCATGCTGGACATCGCCGCCAGTCCCGGCTTTGCCAGCCGGACGGACGGGGAGTTTCTGCAGGGCGTGCGGGACGGGTCCGTGATCGCGGGGGTCAGCGGCGTCTGGAACGCGGTGGCCGTCCAGGAAGCCTGGGGCGGGAACGCCGGGGCCGCCAAGCTGCCCGCCTTCACCTGCAAGGGGGAGGCGGTGCAGATGGCCTCTTTCTCCGGGTGCAAGCTCATCGGCGTGAACGCCTATTCGGCCCATCCGGAGTGGGCCGCGCGGCTGGCGGAGTGGATCACCAGCGAGGAAAACCAGCGCCTCCGCTTCACGTTGCGGGGCCAGGGCCCCGCCAACACCAGCGCCGCCAACTCCCCGGAGGTCCAGGGGTCCCCGGCCATCGCGGCACTGCTGGCCCAGTCGGAGTTTTCCCAGCTCCAGCGGGTGGGGGGCAAGTTCTGGGACCCGGTGGCGGAGTTCGCCGGGAACATGGCCCAAGGGAACCCCTCCGGGGCGTCCCTCCAGGCCCAGCTGGACCACATGGTGGAGGGCGTGACCGCGCGGTGAGCGAAATTCGTGTTTGGGAGGGGACCTATGAAAGGCAAATTGCAGCAGCGTTTGATTCTGCCCATCGTCCTGCTGGGGCTGGTAACGGTGCTGTCCAACGTGCTGGCGGTGTTCAGCATCCACAACGTCCACGCCAACGCGGGGACCATCGTGGACGAGTACATGGTCAGCGAGGGGCAGCTGGCGGACATCCGGCGGTCCATGATGGACCTCCACCGGCTGGCGCTGAGCCACATCGTGGCGGCGGACCACGCCACCATGATTCGCCTGGTGCAGGAGATCAAGACGGGCGAGGCGGAGCTGGACGGGAAGCTGGAAGACTACCGGGCCTTCGTCGCCGAGGGGGACGAAGGGGCCTACCGCTCTTTGCTGGAGAACTATGAGGCGTTCAAGCACGCTCTGGTGGATTTGGTCTGCGCCAGCGCCGACAGCAAGACCCAGGAGGCTTACGCCATGGCCAACGGGGACGTGGCGTTGCGCATCGACTCCGCGGAGGGGGACCTGGACGCCCTCTCCGCCTCCGTCAACGGGCAGGCGGAGGCCGCCCGGGGGCGTCTGTCCGTGGTGTACGGGATTTCGCTGCTGACCAGCGCGGCCACGCTGCTGGCGGGGGTGGCGCTGGTCTGGGCGGCGCTGAAAATCATCCGGAAATATGTCATCGCCCCCATCCAGGAGGCCATGGGCACCTTGCAGAGCAGCTCCCAGCGCATCCACGGCGTGGTGGGCGACGTCCGGAAGCGGACCCGGACCTCCACCGGCAGCGCCCGGGAGCTCTCCGGCCTGACGGAACAGCTCTCCGCCGCCCTGGAGGAAATCGCCGGGAACACCGCCGCCATCACCGCCAGCGCCTCCGGCACCCAGGACGACGCGGTGCGCATGGCAGAGGAGTGCGCCGCCATCACCGCCTACTCCGTGGAGATGCGGGGCCGGGCGGAGGAGATGGAGCGCTCCGCCCAGGCGGAGATGGAGGAGGTCCGGGCCAAGACGGAGGAAATCATGGGCCTGCTCCATCAGGCCATCGAGAAGAGCCGGAGCGTAGACCGCATCGGGATTTTGACCCAGGACATCCTTTCCATCTCGTCCTCCACGGACCTGATCGCCATCAACGCCTCTGTGGAGGCCACCCGGGCCGGTGAGGCTGGGAAGGGCTTCGCCGTGGTGGCCCGTGAAATCCGGCGGCTGGCGGACTCCTGCGGGGAGACCGCCGGGCACATCCAGGAGGTCAGCGGGGTGGTCACCGGGGCGGTGAACTACCTGGCCGAAAGCGCCCAGGAGCTGGCGGACTACCTGGGGAAGGCCGTTTTGGACCAGCTGGAGCGGTCCGTCCGATCCGGGCGGCAGTACCGGGGGGACGCCGTGTACATCGAGGACGCCATGGAGGCGTTCAACCAGCAGGCGGAACGGCTCCGGACGGCGATGGAGGAGATCACGGGCTCCATCGCCGCCATTTCCGGCGCGGTGGACGGAGCCGTCTCCGGCGTGACCGGCGTCAGCGGCAGCACACGGGCCCTGGCGGAGGACATGGCGGGGATTTCCGGGGGGATGGATACCAATCAGGAGATCGTCGGCGAATTGCAGCGGCAGGTGGACGTGCTGGCGAATCTGTAGAGAAATGGGAATGAAAAACGGGAGGCTTCCGGTGGGGAAGCCTCCCGTTTTTATAGGGGAACGAGTGCTGCGTATCATAGAGGGGGCGCTTTGTTAAACGGCGCTCTGGGAGCGGGTCTCCCGCTCGATGGGGAGGTCCGGGCGGAGGGCGGCGATGGCGTCCAGGACCTGGTTGGCGTTGGGGAGCTTTTCAAACAGGAAGTCCTGGTAGAACTCTTCGCCGTAGTACAGCCGGAGGCGGGTCATGGGCAGGGCCTTGCCGCAGCAGCCCGTCAGAGACAGGCTGGTGTTCCGGGTCAGGGCCTTGGTCAGGGCCTGGAAGGAGAGGTATTTGGTGCCGGGGAAGGCGGGGAAGTAGATGGCCCGGCCGCTGACGCGGTACTGCTCCGCCCGGCGGGAGGTCCGGTAATCCTGGGCTGGGTCCTCCAGGGGACAGGATGGGGCCAGGGGCTTGGGAGTGAGAAGCGGCATGGGGAGAGCCTCCTTTCGCGCCGGGAGCGACGGTGGTTTTTTGTGATTATACGGCGTTTTTCACCAAAAACCCCATGGCAAAAGCAACAATTCCGCAAAAATACGGTGGAATTGCATCTTGTTCCGGGGGGCAAAGTGGATTATACTAGAGAGGCGCCGGCGCGAGCCGCGCTTCTATCGCATTTTTTTGATCTTCATTCTTTTGGAGGTTTCCTATGTATCGTATCAAGACATTCAACAACATCGCCCCTGCCGGGCTGGCGCGGCTGGACCCCGAACACTACGAGGTGGGGGAGGCCGTCCAGGGGGAGGAGGGCATCCTGGTCCGGTCCGCCGACCTGCTGGACTACGCGTTCCCCCAGGAGCTACTGGCCATCGCGCGGGCCGGGGTGGGCGTGAACAACATCCCCCTGGATCGCTGCTCCGCCTCCGGCGTGGCCGTATTCAACACCCCCGGCGCCAACGCCAACGCCGTGAAGGAGCTGGTGCTCTGCTCCATGCTGATCTCCTCCCGGGACGTCACCGGCGCGGTGCGCTGGGTCCACAAGCAGGCCGAGGCCGGCCTGGACGTGGAGGCCGTGGTGGAGAAGGGAAAGTCCGCTTTCGTGGGGCCGGAGCTGTACCGCAAGACCCTGGGCGTCATTGGCCTGGGGGCCATCGGGTCTTTGGTGGCCAACGTGGCGCTGGACCTGGGGATGGACGTGTACGGGTATGACCCCTTCCTCTCCGTGGACGCGGCGCTGCGGCTGGACCGGCACGTCCACGTGGTCCGGGACGTGCGGGAGCTTTACAAAAAGGCGGATTACATCACCGCCCACATCCATTTTAACGAGAAGACCCGGCACATGATCGACGCGGACGCCCTGGCCCAGATGAAGCCCGGCGTGCGGCTCATCAACCTGGCCCGGGGAGGCGTGGTGGACGACGACGCCCTGCTGGCGGCGCTGGACGCCGGGCAGGTGACGGCTTACGTCACCGACTTCCCCACCAACAAGCTGGTGGAGGCTCCCCATGTGGTGGCCATGCCCCATCTGGGAGCCTCCACCCCGGAGAGCGAGCAGAACTGCGCCGTGATGGCGGCGGATGAGCTGCGGGACTACCTGGAAAACGGCAACATCCGCAATTCCGTCAACCTGCCCGACGTGTACCTGGAGCGGAGCGGCGTGATGCGGCTGTGCGTCATCCACCGGAACATCCCCGCCATGCTGGCGAACATCACCACGCTGCTGAGCCGGGACGGCGTGAACGTGGAGAACCTGAGCAACAAGTCCAAGGGCAACTACGCCTACACCCTGGTGGACCTGGGGTCCACGGTGGACGCCTCCGTCATCGAGGATTTGAAGAACCTGGCCAACGTCATCCGGGTGCGGGCCGTCGACTGAGCGGGGGGAACACCTATGCCTGCTGAATGGAACGGACTGCTGGAGCGCTTCGTGGGGAAGCTCGCACTGGAGAATATTCTGGCCGCTCTGATTACCCTGCTGGTCTGCCTGGTGGCGGTCCGGCTGCTGCTGAAGCTGGTCCGGCGGCTGCTGCGGCGGACCAAGCTGGAGGAGCGCGTCCAGCGCTACGGGGTGGGGCTGGCTAAGCTGGTGCTCTACACCCTGACGGTGGTGTTTACCGCCGGGTCGCTGGGAATCAACATGACCTCCCTGGTGGCGCTGCTGTCCGTGGGCTCCCTGGGCGTTACCCTGGCGGCGGAGGACATCCTGGGCAACGTGGCCGGGGGGCTGGTGATTCTGTCCTCCCGCCCCTTCTCCATCGGGGACTTCATCGAGTCCGGGGGCGTGTCCGGCACCGTGGAGGAGATCAGCCTGAACCACACAAAGCTGGCGACCCCCGACGGGCTGGTGGCGATGCTGCCCAACAAGGAGCTGGCCGCTTCCAAGGTCGTCAACTACACCCTGCTGGGGCGGCGGCGGATTGTCTGGAAGATGAGCGCGTCCTACGATGCGTCTACGGAGACGGTGAAGGACGCCTGCTGGAAGGCCATCCGGGGGACGGAGCACATTTTGTCCGACCCGGCTCCCACGGTGTTTCTCACCGCCTTTGGGGACAGCGGAATCGAGTTTACCTGCTACTGCTGGGCGGCGGCGGGGGACTTCTGGGCCACCCAGTTCGCCCTGGCGGAGAATCTGCGGAGCGCCTTCGCCGAGGCGGGGGTGGAGATTCCGTACAGCAAGCTGGATGTGCATATCGTGCCGTAGATGGATGGAAAAGAGGGCTTCCCCTGCCGGGTGGCGGGGGAAGCCCTTTTTCCCCGTTCAACTTCAAAGCCCTACCCCCCCGCCGGGCGGCTCTTTTCCCGTTCTTGCAATCTTTTGGGGAGAATGCTACAATAGAAACAGCAAAACCGGAGGAAAGCGGTGAAACGACATGGCAATGATTGGAATCGACTTGGGCACCACCAACTCCCTGGCTGCGGTCTGGAGAAACGGGCGGAGCGAGCTCATCCCCAACGCCGCCGGGGACTTCCTGACCCCCAGCGTGGTCAGCGTGGACGAGGACGGCGGCATCCTGGTGGGCCGGGCGGCCAGGGACCGGCTGATCTCCCACCCGGAGCGGACCGCCGCCCGCTTCAAGCGTTATATGGGAACCAATAAGACCTATGACTTGGGAGGCCGGACCTTCACGCCGGAGGACCTGTCCTCCCTGGTGCTCCGCAGCCTGCGGGAGGACGCGGAGGCGTATCTGGGGGAGCCGGTGGAGGAGGCCGTGGTCAGCGTGCCCGCCTATTTTGCCGAGGCCCAGCGGGCTGCGGCCAAGCGCGCCGCCGCCCTGGCGGGGCTGAAGGTGGAGCGGCTGGTAAACGAGCCTTCCGCCGCCGCGGTGGCGGGCCACATCAGCGAGGGGGAGGAGGACAAGGTCTGCCTGGTCTTCGACTTCGGCGGCGGAACTTTGGACGTGTCCCTGGTGGAGCGGTTCGGCAGCGTGGTCAGCGTCACGGCGGTCAGCGGGGACAACCGCCTGGGCGGGTCCGACTTCGACCTGGCCATCGCCAGGGGCTTCTGCGAGGACTGCGGCCTGGAATTTGACGCACTCTCCCCCCGCCAGCGGGAGATGCTGGTGCGCCAGGCGGAGACCTGCAAAATGGCCCTGACCCAGCAGGACATGGTCATCCTCTCCGTGGACGACGGGACCATCTCCGCCGCCCTGACCCTCAGCAACGAGTGGCTCATCCGCAAAAGCGGCTCCCTCTTCCGGCGGATGACGGCCCCCATCCAGCGGGTGTTTATGGACGCGGGCATCTCCCCTGCGGAGCTGGACGACCTGGTGATGGTGGGCGGCTCCAGCCACATGCCGGCGGTGCGGCGGTACATCGCCCGGGCCCTCCGTAAGGAGCCGGTGCGGGACAGCCGCCCGGACACCGCCGTGGCCCTGGGAGCGGGCGTCTGCGCCGGGATGAAGGCCCGCGCCGGGGACTTGAAGGAGCTGGTCCTGACGGACGTCTGCCCCTTTACCCTGGGCGTGGCCCGGTACAACGAGAGTGAGCCGGGCCGGGACCTGATGAGCCCCATCATCGAGCGGAACAGCGTCCTGCCCACCAGCAAGATGGGGGTCTACTACACCGTCCGGGACGGCCAGGAGAAGGTGGACGTGCAGATCTACCAGGGAGAAAACCGCTACTGCGGGGACAACACCCTGCTGGGCAAGCTGGTGGTTCCGGTGCCCCCCGCCCCCAGGGGGCGGCAGTCCGTGCGCATCCGCTTCACCTACGACATCAACGGCCTTTTGGAGGTGGAGGTGGTCAACGAAGCCGGGCACGCGGAGCGGCTGCTGCTCCAGAACAAGGATATGACCCCCCAGGAGGCGGAGCGGCGCCTGAAAGAGCTGTCCTGCCTGAAGCTCCACCCCAGGGAGCAGGAGGAAAACCGGGCCATGATCGCCCGGGGCGAACGGCTCTACGCCGTGACGGTGGGGAGCCTCCGGGAGCAGGTGGCGGAGCTGCTGGACTGGTACCAGCGGGTTCTCTCCAGCCAGGAGGCGCTGAAGATCGCCAAAGCCACCCGCCGCCTGGACCGCTTCTTTGACCAGGCGGAGGCGTACCTGGGCGACGCGGCCCTGCCGCCGCCGGAGCCCCTGGACGGAGAGGAGGAGCTGTGAGCTGGCCGTGGAGCGAGCTGGGCCTGGACGGCCCGGCGGGACTGCCGGAGATTCGCCGGGCCTACGCCCAGCGTCTGAAAACCACCCACCCGGAGGACGACCCCGAGGGATTCCAGCGGCTGCACAGCGCCTATCAGGAGGCCAGCCGTTACGCCCGCCGGAGCGCCCGGACAAAACCCCCGCCGCCGGAGGGACCCGGAACGGCGGAGCCGGACATCCCCGCGCCCGGCGGGGAATCCCAGGCCGGCAACGAGCGCCCGGAGGACCCGCCGCCCCCCGCGCCGGAACCCGATTGGAACTACGAGGAGCTTCTGGAAGAGGAGCCTCCCAAGCCTCCGGAGCCGGAGGGCCCCGCCCAGGATTGGGATTATGAGCGTCTCTTCGCCGAAGGGGAGGCGGAGGCCGAGGAGGCCCGCTACCGGAAGCTGGAGGAGCTCCGCCGGAAGAACCGGGCGCGCTACGCCGGGCAGGAGCGGGACCAGCGCCGCCGGGCGGCGGACGAAGCGGAGTCCTGGTCCGCCGTCATGGCGGCGAGCCACGCCCTGGAGCTGCTGCATTCCAGCGGCGCGCCCCTGCGGCAGTGGCGGCGCTTTCTCAGCGACCCGGTCTTTTGGAACGTCCGGGCCAATTTGGATTTTATCTTTCTCCTGGAGGATTTCCTGGAGCAGCACCCGGACCTGTCCCCCGATATCCGCCGGGCCATCTTCGCCGCCTACGGCTTTGAGAAAGGCCCCGGCTATCCGATTTATAAGCCTCTCTACCGCCTCCTGAACGTGGACCGCCGGGAGAAGCGCCGGATGGCGAAGGCCGCCAGCCGCTGGCGCGCCGTCTGGAAGAGCTATCCCGCCTGGCGGAAAGCCGTCATTGCGGTCTGCTTCTCCATCCTGGCAGGCTTCTTCCTCCTGGGCTGGGCCGTGAACCTCCGGAGCGCCTATCGGGACTACACCGCCCGGCGGGAGGCGAAGGCGTGGGAAACCCAGTCCCTCCAGTGGCTGGAGGAGGACCTTGGCCGTCCCTTCTTCCACCCTCTGAGCCAGCACAAGGAGCTCTGCGCCCCGGTGGACGAGCCGTCCCTGTACTTCTGGGTACGGAAAGAGGGCCAGCGGACGGAGACGTTTCCCGGCTACCAGACCAACTACCCCTACATCCTGCTGAAACAGGAGCTGGAGTCCTTCGCGGAGGAGTGGTCCCTGGGCCTGCGCTTCGACAGCGCCGGGACGGGCTACCAGGGAAACATGGGCGAAGCGCCGGGGGCCTATCTGTTCGACCTGCCCCTGCTGGGGGCGGGGGAGGCCATCACCGCCTTGGGAGAGCTGCTGAAGGATGTGGAGAGCCGGGACTGGTACCGGGTCCTGATCGGGAAATACGGCGGGCAGATGACCTATCAGATTTTCCTCTGCCACGGCGAGCTGTCCTTTTATGACGCCGTCTCCACCGAGGACGGCGGCTTTGACGCGGACTATGCCCGGACCCAGTACGAGAACGACGTGGGCGCGGCTTTCTGCCGCTACCTCCTGGAAGAGAGCGGCCTGGCGGACAAACACATGGGCGCGGACGCGTATGTCCTGCTGAATGAAGGTACTCTTGAGCTCAGCGGCACGACCTTCTTCCACGTCACCGGCGCGGACAAGGAGAGCCGGGAACCCCTGGCCCAGTATCTGATGGCGTCCGGCGGCGGGATGCTCTTCTGTCTGCCGGAGGGCCGGCTGGACGGCGTGCGGCATGTCACGGACCTCTACCGGGGGACCCCCACCCACCAGGAGCTGGACGGCGTGGGCCTGGTCATGATCTGGGACCAGATCGCATCGGACTGAACATAGAAACCGGCGGACCTGAACAGGTCCGCCGGTGTTTTTTGGTTTATTGGCAGGTGAAGGCAAACCAGCCGTTGTCCTCCCGCCGGTCCTGAATCTCCAGCCCGGCGTTCCGAAGCGCTTCCGCCACCTCCTCCACCCGGCCCTCGATGATGCCGGAGCAGAGGAAGGTCCCGCCCTCCCGGAGCAGTCCCCGGACGCGGGGAGCCAGGGCGATGATCACGTCCGCCACGATGTTGGCCAGCACCACGTCGTAGCCGCCGCCGGTCTTCTCCGCCACGGCCTCGTCCGTCAGGATATTACCAGTCAGCACGGCGAAGGACTCCTCGCCGATGCCGTTGAGGGCGGCGTTTTCTCCCGCCGCGTCCCGGCACTTGTCGTCGATGTCCACCGCCAGGGCGGAAGCCGCCCCCAGCCGCAGGGCCGCCACGGACAAAATGCCGCTGCCGCAGCCCAGGTCCAGCACCCGCTCGCCGCCGTGGATCAGCCCCTCCAGGGCCGTCAGGCACAGCCGGGTCGTGGCGTGGGCCCCGGTGCCGAAGGTCAGGCCGGGGTCCAGGTACAGCGGCGTCCGGCCCTCCGGGTCCGCCGTCTCCCATTTGGGGATGATGAGCAGCCGCTCGCCGATTTCCATGGGCTTGTAATACTGCTTCCAGTTGTTCTCCCAGTCGGCGTCCTGGACCTCCTCCAGGGTCATCAAAAGCGTCCCCAGGTCCTGCCGCTCCTGTTTCAGGTCCTGCAAAGCGATGCGGACCTCCCCCAGCTTGGCAAAGCCCGCCTCCTTGGCCTCCAGGTAGAACGTGACCCGTGACCGGCCCTCCATGTAGCGGTTCAGGTCCTCGTCCACGTAGTCCCAATACTCGTGGTTGTTCTCCAGGAAGTCCTGGAACTCCTCTTCGTCCTCGATGGCCACGCCGTCCACGTCCAGGGCGGACAGCAGGGCCTGGACCGTCTCCAGCCCGGAGTGATTGGTGTCGATGTGAACCTCCAGCCAGCGCATGGCTCCACCACCTTTCCTAAAATCGCGAAATCCAGTTCACCGCCCGGAGCCCAGGAAAAACAGCGCCATGACTCCCGCTCCCGTGTGGCTTCCGATCACCGGGCCCACATAGTTGATGTGGATCTCCCGGACCCCCAGACGGCGGCGAATCTCCTCCGCCACAAACTCCGCCTCCTCCCGGCAGTCGCCGTGGCTGATAAAAACCGTCTGGCTTCCGGGGTCCACGGCGCTCTTCTCCATGTGCTCCACCAGGGCCAGCAGGGAGGCCCGCCGTCCCCGGCACTTCTCCATGGGAATCAGCCGCCCCTGCTCGTCCACGTGGAGGACGGGCTTGATGGACAGCATCGTGCCGAACAGCGCCGCCGTGGCGCTGACCCGGCCTCCCCGCTTCAGGTGGTTCAGGTCGTCCACCGTGAACCAGTGGCAGACCTTCCCTTTCGTGGCCTCGGCGTAGTCCCGGACTTCCTCGATGGTCCGTCCCTTCTTGCGCTCCTGGGCGCAGAGCCACACCAGGAGCCCCTGCCCCAGGGAGGCGCACAGGCTGTCCACCACGAAAATCTTCCGCTCCGGAAACTCCTCCCCCATCCCTCCGGCGGCGATGACGGCGGACTGATAGGTGGTGGACAGGGCGGAGGAGAAGCAGAGGCAGAGAATGTCCCTTCCGCCCTCCAGAACGGGCCGCATGGCGGCCTCGAACTCCCCCACGTTGACGGCGGAGGTCACGGGCATCTCCCCTTCCCGGACCTGGCCGTAAAACGCCTGAAAGCCGATGTCCCGGCCGTCCAGGAAGTTCCGGTATTCCCGCCCCTTCAGCTCCAGCCGCAGGGGCAGGACCTCGACGCTCAGCTCCGCCGCCATCTCCGCAGTGAGGTCGCAGCAGCTGTCGGTCATGATCGCGAAATCCGCCACCCTCAATCACGCTCCTTTTCTTTTTTCCCCTTGGCCGGGGGCCCCTTCCGGTCCCGGAGAAGGGCGACGCAGCGGTTCCCCGCCACGCCGGCGGCGTAGCTGAGAAGGGCGAAGTGGATGGCGGAGTCGGCCAGGGCCGCGTCGTCCAGGTCCCCGTCCCCGGAGCGCTTGGCCAGCTCCCCGGCGGCGATGTTCAGGGCCTTGTCCAGGCTGTCCCGGAAGGCGGCGTAGCCCTCCTGCACCGGCCGGTCGCCCTGGAGCTCCTCCCGGATCAGCAGGTCCATGTCCCTGGTGGACATCACCCGTTTCAGGATGCAGATCACGGTGAAGTAAGCCAGATGCTCCCGGCCGTATTTTTTCCCCTCGGCCCGGGGGGCCAGGCCGCTCTTGGTGTAGTTGTTTACCATGGCGGCGGTGAGGGCGTCGTCTCCGTCGAAACGGATCACCTGCCGCTCCATGTAGGAGAGGACCTGATCCATATACAGGGAGAAGTCCGGCAGCTGGTCCCACTCCACAGGCCGCTGTTCCCGCAGGCGGGCTTGCAGATCGCTCAGATCGTTCATGGAATATCCTTTCTTTCCAACCAGTTTGTCCAACGAAATCAAAACGCCGCCCGGCGGGCCGGGCGGCTGGGCAATGGTTATTGTAACACCACGACGCGGTTTTGTAAACCACATTTTGGAGGATTGGAAAACATATTTTTCGATTCCCTCTCTTTTCCCCTTTTTGCGCGGGAATTTTACCCTCCCGCGCCGGGCGGGAAACTGTTTCGCCGCTCACTTCCCCACGCAGAACCGGGAGAAGATGCGCTCCACGATCTCCTCCCTAGCGGTCCGCCCCGTCAGCTCGCCAATGGCGTCCAGGGCCTCCTCCGCGTCGGTGAGCACCGCGTCGGGGGTCAGCCCGCCCTCCAGGGCCTCCAGGGCCCGGCGGACGGCGGCTCTGGCCCGGCCCGCGGCCTCCTCCTGCCGCTGGTCCGTCAGGAGGCTCCCCGTCTCCTCCGGGGCTCCCGGCGGGAACAGCGCTGCCACGGCCTTCTCCAGCTCGTCCAAGCCCTCCCCGGTGACGGAGGAGACGGACACGCTGGCGGCGGGCTGCACACGGCCGTCGAGACTGCTTGCGGAGGTTCCGAGGATGCCGGAGAGGTCCCGCTTGGAGGCGATGTAGATCCAGGGCTTCCCCGCCCCGGCCACGGCCTCCCACAGGTCCAGCTCTTCTGTGATATCCGGCTCCGCCGCGCCGTCCTCCACCAGCAAAATGAGGTCCGCCGTCTCCATGGCCTTCCGGGAGCGCTCCACACCCAGGCGCTCCACCGCGTCCTCCGTCTCCCGGAGGCCCGCCGTGTCCACCAGCCGCAGCAGCACCCCGCCGCAGAGGACGGACTCCTCCACCGTGTCCCGGGTCGTCCCCGGCACGTCGGTGACGATGGCCCGTTCGTACCCCGCCAGGGCATTCAAAAGGGAGGATTTCCCCGCGTTGGGCAGTCCCACGATGGCGGTCCGCACCCCCCGCTTCAGCACCCGCCCCCGGCGGCAGGTGTCCAGCAGGGCCGACAGCCGCGCCTCGGCCTCCCGGAGGGCGGCGGCGGTCTCCTCCGGCCCCGCGTCCTCGATGTCCTCGTCGGGGTAGTCCACCACGGCGTAAAACCGGGACGTGATATCCAGCAGCGCCTCCTGCACCGGCTCCAAGCGGCGGCGAAGCCCGCCGTCCAGCTGGGCGGCGGCGTTCCGGGCGGCGGCGGCGGTCTCCGCGTCGATGAGGTCGACGACCGCCTCCGCCTGGGTCAGGTCCAGCCGTCCGTTCAAAAAAGCCCGTTTCGTAAACTCCCCCGGCCCGGCCTGCCGCACGGGAAGCCCGGAGGCGAACAGCGCCGCCAGCACCTCCCGCAGCACCACCGGGGACCCATGGCAGTGGAACTCGGCGGCGTCCTCCCCGGTGTAGCTGTGAGGGGCGGGGAACCGCACCGCCAGCCCCCGGTCGATGGTCCGCCCCTGGGCGTCCAGGAAGTCCCCCAGAACCATCTTCCGGGCCTCCTGCTCCGCAAAGGGCCGTCTTCCCCGGAACACCCGCCCGCAGACGGCGAAACAGTCCGGCCCGGAGACCCGGACCACTCCGATGGCGCCGGGAGCCGCGCCCCCGGCGGCAATGGCCGCGATCGTATCCATGCGTCAACCTCCATAAAAACCAGGGGCGGGCCTGACGCCCGCCCCTGCTGTCGTACTTGTCTGCCTCCGCTCTCCGGCGTCAGGCGCGGTAGTTGAACCGGTACAGGAACACCGCAAACTGCGCCCGTGTGACGGTGGCGTTGGGATTCAGCCGCCCGTTGGACGTGCCGCTGATGATGCCGTTGGCCACGGCCCAGGCCATGGGGTTCCGGGCGGCGCTGGGAATCGTGCGGCTGTCCGTGAACCCGGTCAGGCTGGCCAGGGCGTTGTTCATGTTGCCCATCAGGCGGGCGCTGCGGTACAGGGCCGTCACCATCTGGCTGCGGGTCACGGAGACGGTGGGGTTGGCCCCCTCTGCGTAGCCGTTGTCCACGGCCCAGCGGCGGGCGTCCGCCATGTCCGAGGGCCAGTAGCCGCTGATGCGGGCCAGCACCGTCCACATCTGCTGATGGCTGATGGCCCCGTCCGGATTGAACGCGCCCAGGCGGTCCCCGGCCATGTAGCCCATCTGGCTGGCCCAGGCGATCTCGCCGGAGGCCCAGTGCCCGGCGGGCACGTCATAGAACAGCTGCCCGGCGGAACCGGCGTGGGGCACGTCCTGGATGGCGGTCTGGCTGGGGTCGGTCCAGCGGGAGACCGCGCCGGTGGACGTGCTGGACCAGTTGGTGGAGCTGTCGGCGATCTTGCTGAAGACCGCCCGGACCTCCACGTTGGCCGCAGGCATCGTAAAGGCCCGGCGGCTGCCGCTGCCGGTGGCGGTGATGTAGCCGCCGCCGGTCTGGGTGATCTGCACCTGGTCCAGCTCATAGCCGGAATTGGGGCTGAAGGTGACCGTCACGGTGGTCCCCCGCTTGGCGGTGGCGGGGGCGTAGATGTAGCCGTTGACCGGCTGGATGCACTCGATGGTAAAGTCCTTCGTGCTGGGGTCGACGGGTTCCTCGCCGGTGGCGGGGATACGCTCGACGTCCTCGTGGCCGCAGATTTTGCACACCCGCCTCCGGGAGCCGTCCTCGGTGGCGGTGGGCTGCTTGATGATCTCCCACTCGCCGTAGTCATGCTCTTCGCACTCGCCCAGGATGGGGATTTCCCGCACGTCCTTCTTGCCGCAGACGGAGCAGGTCCGCTCCTGGGAGCCGGGCTCGGTGTAGGTAGGCTGCTTGGTGATGGTCCAGTCGCCCCAGGTATGCTGTCCGGTGGGGGCGATTTCGATGGTCTGCTTTTCCTCCTTGCCGCAGACGGAGCAGGTGACGGTCACAAAGGCTTTGCCCGTCCCGCCGCAGGTGGGGGGCACGTCGTCCTTGCCCTCATTGACCGGCACCGGGTCGCCCCACTTGTGGCCCAGGGGAAGAATGACCTCCGTCGTTTTAGTGCCGGGCTCTACGTAATCGCAGCCCTCGCGCTGACAGCGTTTTCCTTCTGTCACTACCAGCCTTTCGCCCGGCGCATCACAAGTGGGTTCTTTTGAAACTATCGATTCCCCTTTGCCATCATCGACCATATCGTGGCCCAAAGCTTCCACTTCAAACTTGCCCGAAATCGGCTCGTCGCAGATTTTGCATTTTGTCCCTGCTGGATATTCTTTCTCGCCTGGCTCCGTGCAAGTGGGTTCCTTGGTTATAATCGGGTCCTGGTCCGGTTCGTGTTCGTCTTTTGCGTCGAGTATCTTCGTCTCGCCGGTTTCTTCCTGCGTGTTGCAGATTTTGCAGGTATGCGTGGGCTTAATAACAACGAACCCTCCCGACCCGCACGGAGGAATTGTAATGGGGTTACCATTTTCGTCTACTTCCGGGATTTCGTCGTCGCCCCATTCGTGTTGTGGCACTGCAAGTTTTTTCACACTGATAGCATCAGTAATATCAGTGAGTTTGTGGTTATCTGTGTCATTCGTTTGATGGTCGGTATATGCATCTTTAGCCGCCGTCTTCTCCGCTTCCGTTTTCGCCGTGCCAATTTCCTTTACCAGCTCACTGCACTTGGCGCACTCATAGTGTTGCCCTCCATCCGCAAGGTGAGCCCGCAGAGCATCCTGTGCGGCAGGGAGATTTTTATCATTGTCAACTATGTCTTGAGCATCTTTTTTCGCTTCATCTGCTTTTTTAGAAGCTTCTTCCGCTGTCTTAGCCTCCGCTTCCCGTTCTGCCAGTGTAATTTCGGCCTGGGCTTTAGCCCGCTCCGCCGCTGTCAGTTTTTTCGCAGCGGCATCCTTTTCTTCAGCGGTGGCATTTGCATCAAGATTTTTAAGCGCTTCATCGGCTTCCTTCACCGCCTTTTCCGCCTCTTCAAGAGCGGTTTTAGCGGTTGCCAGGGCCTGCTCTGCTTCTGTTAAAGCTTTTTTTGCCTTTTCCGCCTCGGCTGTCGCGTCAGACAGTTCTTTTCGGGCTGACTCCAATCCAGCATCAGCGTCCTTTAGCTCCAGTTCAAGATATTCGCAGATATGACACACCGGAGTATACTTTTTACAAACGCTGCATTTTTTGGTAACTAACGCCAAACCTTCCTTATCTGCCGGGCTGTCGCAGCGCACCGAGAAAAGGGCACGCTCGACGGTCTCGCTGGTCTTATCATAGATATGCTCTGCCAAATCCAATTCCGTTGATGAAAGCAGCGCGTCGCACTCGGAGCACCGTATTACATTCGTATGGCCATGCTCTACACAGGTAGACTTTACGTCTTCTTCCTTCACAGGCTTGTGATATGCGGCGGAGACGTCGCGCTTAATCGTATACGTGTGTGCCGCGTTTTTAAACGCATCGCAATCACAATCTATATGCTTCTGCTCCGTTACGGTTTCCTTGCTTCCGTCTTCCTTGGTAATTTCCGTGGTAACCGTAATGTCATAACCTTGGCAGATAATCTGGGTTGTAATCGTGCCGTTGGTTCCGGGATTTTTACACCGGGGAGTGGTCATGCCGGCCGGTTTTTCCTGCTCGGGAGACTTTGCAATGGGATGCACGCGTTCTGCGGCATATGCCTCCGCGTCAGTAGTTCCGGCAGGGGCGGTCTTTTTCACTGCGGCAAGCATTCTGTTGAATATTTCGGAATCTTTTATGCAGTGAATGTAGCTGATTTTTGAGAGTGTTGGAAACACAGCCGATACATTCAGTTTGTTATCTGCGCCAAACATGATTTCGCTTCTGCAAAATACAACATTTCTCAAATTGTTGCACCCGGCAAACGCATTTTGATCTATCTGCTGTACGCTGAAAGGAATCACAATCTCCTTCAATTCGCCGCATCCGCTGAACGCGCTTTCGCTGATGGTCATAATGCTGCTGGGAAGAACCACCTTCTGAAGGTTCTTGCAACCCTGAAAAGCGCCTGCTCCGATACTGGCGCTTCTATAGTCAATTTCGCCTCTGTCATTCACGTCGTCATGAATGACAATCGTTCTCACATTGTTGCTATTCTGAAAAGCGTGATCTTTAATCACCACACCACCCGGAATCTCAATCGAATCCAAGGCAGACGCGCCAGTAAAGGCATTCGAGTCTATAGTTTTAACACTGTTAGGAATGGTTATAAACTCCAAATACGCGCTTTTAAGGTCGGATGCATCTTTTCCACCAAAGGCATACTGCCCAATGGAGGAAACAACTTTTCCATCATGCATATCCGGAATCGCCACGGACCTCAAATTCCGGTCCTCTCGTTTTTCCTCTTTGAACGCCTGAACCTCCAGAGTTCCATCGGCCCGTTCCGTATAAGTAAAATTATCGTCTTCTATTCCCGCCGCCAAAGCCGTCCCAACCAGCGCTGCGGCCACCGCCGCCGCCAGCAGAATCCTCCAAATCCAACGCCTCATCATCCGCTCCTCCGATCTCCCGCGCAGCCGCGCTATTTTTACACATACAGCATAGCACAAACTTCCATCCCTTGCAAGCCAAAAAAGGGGCGGACCCGCCGGTCCGCCCCTGGAAAATCCTGCTTATTTGACCCGCTCCCCGGCGGCCTCCTTGGCCTTGATCTCCCGGACGGCGTCCTTGTGGCTCAGGTTCACCCGGCCCTTCTCGTCGATGTCGGTGACCTTCACCCACATCATGTCGCCGATCTTGCAGGCGTCCTCCACCTTCTCGATGCGGTGGTCGGCCAGCTTGGAGATGTGGACCAGCCCGTCCTTGCCCGGAGCCAGCTCCACGAACGCGCCGAAGGTCATCAGCCGCACCACGCGCCCGTAGTACAGCGCGCCGATTTCGGGCACGAACACGATATCGTCGATGCACTTCTTGGCGGCGTCGCAGGAAGCGGCGTCTATGCCCGCGATGAAGATGGACCCGTCGTCGTTGATGTCGATCTTGGCCCCGGTGTCCGCCACGATCTTCTGAATGACCTTGCCGCCGGAGCCGATGACCTCCCGAATCCTGCTGGGGTCGATGTGCATGGTCAGCATCTTGGGGGCGTAGCGGCTGACCTCCTTCCGGGGCTCGGCGATGGCGGGGAGCATGATCTGGTCCAGAATCTGGCACCGCCCGTCATAGGTGATGTCCAAGGCGTTCTTGATGATCTCCATGGTCAGGCCGTCGTTCTTCAGGTCCATCTGGATGGCGGTGATGCCCTTCCTGGTGCCCGCCACCTTGAAGTCCATCTCGCCGTGGAAGTCCTCCACGCCCTGGATGTCGATGAAGGTGGTGAACCCGCCGTCGTCGTCCTGGATGAGGCCGCAGGAGATGCCCGCCACGGGGGCGGAGATGGGCACGCCCGCGTCCATCAGGGCCAGGGTAGACCCGCAGACGGAGCCCTGGGAGGTGGAGCCGTTGGAGCTCACGACCTCGGAGACCACCCGGATGGCATAGGGGAACTTCTCCACGTCGGGAATGACGGGCAGCAGGGCCCGCTCGGCCAGAGCGCCGTGGCCGATCTCCCGCCGTCCCGGAGAGCGGGCGGGCTTGGCCTCGCCGACGCTGTAGCCGGGGAAGTTGTAGTGGTGCATATAGCGCTTCTCGGTCTCCTCCCAGATGGTGTCCAGCTTCTGGTTGGCGGAGAGGGTGTCCAGGGTGACCACGGACAGGACCTGGGTCTGTCCCCGGGTGAAGAGGCCGGAGCCGTGGGCCCGGGGCAGCACGCCCACCTCGGAGGCCAGGGGCCGGATCTCGTTCTTCTGCCGGCCGTCCACCCGATGGCCCTCCAGCAGCCAGGCCTTGACGATCTTCTTCTGGAACTTATAGGTGATCTCGTCCAGGTACTTGTCCATCTCGGGGTACTCGTCCAGGAACAGCTCGTGCCACTTCTCAATGAGGGCGTTCCACCGGGTCTCCCGGACGTTCTTGTCGTCGGTGTCCATGGCGGCTTTCGCGTCCTCCATGGTGGCGGCGACGATCTTCTCGAAGAGCTCCTCGTCGAAGTCGGCGTGGGGGTAGTCGAACTTCTCCTTGCCGATCTCGCTGACCATCCGGTTGATGAGGGCCACCTGCTTCTGGTTCTCCTCGTGGGCCATCTGGATGGCCTTGAACATGGTGTCGTTGTCCACCTCGTTGGCCCCGGCCTCGATCATGACCACCTTTTTCCCGGTGGACACCACGGTCACGTCCAGGTCGGAGACCTTCCGCTCCTCGCTGGTGGGGTTGAAGATGAGCTTGCCGTCCACGAGGCCCACTTTCACCGCGCCCACAGGGCCGTGCCAGGGGATGTCGGAGATGGCCAGGGCGGCGGAAGCGCCGATGAGGCCGCAGATTTCAGGAGAGCAGTCGTGATCCACGCTCATGACGGTGGCCATGATGCTCACGTCGTTGCGGAAGTCGTGGGGGAACAGGGGCCGGATGGGCCGGTCGATGACCCGGCTGGTCAGCACGCCCTTCTCGCCGGGACGGCCCTCCCGGCGGTTGAAGCTGCCGGGAATGCGGCCCACGGAGTAGAGCTTTTCCTCAAAGTCCACGCTGAGGGGGAAGAAGTCGATGCCGTCCCGGGGCCGGGCGGAGGCCGTGGCGCACACCAGCACGCGGGTGTCGCCGTAGCCCACCATGACGGCGGCGTTGGCCAGCTCGGCCAGCTTCCCGACCTCCAGGGTCAGGGGCCGGCCCGCCAGGGTCATCTCGTACTTGCGGTAATGGGGGAACTGCCTTTGGGTGATGATGGTAGACATAGATACGCTCCTTTTCTTTTGTTGTCCGGGAGCGGTCCTTTTCGTATTTGAACCTTCGTCCAGGGACCTGGGCAAACGTTCAAACACAAAAAGCAACGGCTCCCGATTTGGGATGGGATAAATGGAATACCTGCACGGAAAAAAGGGCGACGATATCCGCCGCCCTTTTTGACCACTTACTTACGGATACCCAGCTTGGCGATGAGGGCGCGGTAACGCTCCACGTCCTTCTTCTGGAGATAGTCCAGGAGGCTGCGGCGCTTACCGACCATCTTCAGGAGGCCCCGGTTGGAGT
>CAQVQZ010000010.1 GCA_948902155.1 uncultured Oscillibacter sp. | reverse complement strand
TGGCCCAGGTGGCCGCCGCCAACGCGGCGCTGAACGCCTTCGCCAAGGAGCTGCTGTCCGAGCACATCCGGACCTGTGTCGCCCAGGATATCCGGGAGGGGCGGGACGAAACCATCGAAGAGCTGGTATCGACCCTGCAAAAGCTAATGAAGTGAGATTTATAAATAGATGATAAATTATATGAGTAAAGGGAGGGCCTGCATATGGAACAATACAACGTCACCGGCATGAGCTGCGCCGCGTGCAGCGCGCGGGTGGAAAAAGCGGTCTCGAAGGTGCCGGGAGTCACCTCCTGCTCCGTCAGCCTGCTGACCAACTCCATGGGCGTGGAGGGCAGAGCTGCGGCCCAGGATATCATCGCCGCCGTGGAAAACGCGGGCTACGGCGCTTCCCAAAAGGGCGCGGAGCGGACCGCCTCCGCTTCCGCCGCCGGTGCGGAGGAGGCGCTTCAGGACAAGGAGACGCCTTTGCTGAGGCGGCGGCTCTGGTGCTCCGTGGGCTTCCTGCTGGTGCTCATGTACTTCTCCATGGGCCATATGATGTGGGGCTGGCCGGTCCCGGCCTTCTTCCACGGCAACCATGTGGCCATGGGGCTGTTGCAGCTTTTGCTTACGGTCATTGTGATGGTCATCAACCAGAAGTTTTTTATCAGCGGCTTCAAGAGCTTGTGGCACAAGGCTCCGAATATGGATACCCTGGTGGCCCTGGGGGCTTCGGCAGCATTTGTTTACAGCACCTACGCCCTGTTCGCCATGACGGACGCCCAGGTCCGGGGGGACATGGAAGGCGTTATGAACTACATGATGGAGTTCTATTTTGAGTCCGCCGCCATGATCTTGACCCTCATCACCGTGGGCAAAATGCTGGAGGCCCGGTCCAAGGGCCGGACCACCGACGCCCTCAAGGGCCTGATGAAGCTGGCTCCCAAGACCGCCGTCCTGGAGCGGGAGGGCCGGGAGGTCACCGTCCCCATCGAACAGGTGCAGAAAGGCGATATTTTTGTCGTCCGCCCCGGCGAGAACATCCCCGTGGACGGCGTGGTGGTGGAGGGAACCAGCGCGGTCAACGAGTCCGCCCTCACCGGGGAGAGCATCCCCGTGGACAAGGGCCCCGGCGACGGCGTTTCCGCCGCTACGACAAATCAAGCCGGTTTTATAAAGTGTCAGGCTACCCGCGTGGGAGAGGATACGACCCTGTCCCAGATCATCCAGATGGTCAGCGACGCGGCGGCTACCAAGGCCCCTATCGCCAAAATCGCGGATAAGGTGTCCGGCGTGTTTGTTCCGGCGGTGATCTCCATCGCCGTGGTGACGACGGTTGTCTGGCTCCTGCTGGGGCAGACGGTGGGCTTTGCCCTGGCAAGGGGCATCTCCGTGCTGGTCATTTCCTGCCCCTGCGCTTTGGGGCTGGCGACCCCTGTCGCCATCATGGTGGGCAACGGCATGGGGGCGAAAAACGGTATCCTCTTCAAAACCGCCGCGTCCCTGGAGGCTGCGGGGCGGACGGAGATCGTGGCCCTGGACAAGACGGGGACCATCACCCAGGGGGAACCGAAAGTCACCGACGTGCTGCCGGTCCGGGGGCTGGAAGCGGCGGAGCTGCTGCGGCTGGCCCGCGCTCTGGAGCAGAAGAGCGAGCATCCCCTGGCCCGGGCCGTCTTGCAGCGGGCCGAAGAGGAAGGAGTCCCGGCGGAAGAGGTAGAGGACTTCCAGGCCCTGCCCGGAAACGGGCTGTCCGCCCGGTGGAACGGGGCCGTGCTCCGGGGTGGAAACCTGGGCTTCATCAGCGGCCAGGCCGCTGTGCCCCAAGAGATACAGGCCCAGGCCGAGGAGTTGGCCGGGCAGGGGAAGACCCCTATGTTTTTCAGCCGGGACGGGGAGCTGCTGGGGGTCATCGCCGTGGCGGACGTGATTAAGGAAGACAGCCCTCAGGCGGTGAAAGAGCTGCAAAATATGGGCATCCGGGTGGTCATGCTCACCGGGGACAACCGGCGGACCGCCGAGGCCATCGGACGGCAGGCCGGGGTGGATGAGGTCGTCGCCGGGGTGCTGCCCGACGGGAAGGAGAGCGTTATCCGGTCCCTGAAACAGCAGGGAAACGTGGCGATGGTGGGGGACGGCATCAACGACGCGCCCGCCCTCACGCGGGCCGATACCGGCATCGCCATCGGCGCGGGGGCCGACGTGGCCATCGATGCCGCCGACGTGGTGCTGATGAAAAGCCGCCTGTCCGACGTGCCTGCCGCCATCCGGCTCAGCCGGGCGACCCTGCGGAACATCCACGAGAACCTCTTTTGGGCGTTCTTTTACAATACCATCGGGATTCCTTTGGCGGCGGGGCTCTTCATTCCTTTGGGGCTGACCCTGAATCCGATGTTTGGGGCGGCGGCTATGAGCCTCTCCAGCTTCTGCGTGGTTTCCAACGCCCTGCGGCTGAATCTTTTCGACCTGCGGGACGGGAAAAAGGATAGAAAAATCCGGCATTCTAAACATTTTGAGGAGGTAACGACGATGGAAAAGACGATGAAGATCGAGGGCATGATGTGCGGCCACTGCGAGGCCAGAGTCAAGAAAGCCCTGGAGGCCCTGGCGGAGGTCAGCGCCGCCGACGTCAGCCACGAGAAGGGCACGGCGGTGGTCACCCTGTCCGCCCCCCTGGCCGACGAGGCGCTGAAAAAGGCCGTGGAGGACCAGGATTACAAGGTGCTGGGCATTCAGTGAAAGGCCGCTGAAGCAGACGAAAAAACGCGGGAACCGCCGGGGTTTGGGCGGTTCCCGCGCTTTTTGTTAGAGGTTTAGAGTGGAAATGGCTTCCCGCATCTGGTCCGCGGAGGCCCGGAGGGCGGCTTGCTCGTCCTGGCTCAGGGGGATTTCCAGGATTTCCTGGAGGCCGTTCCGGCTGACGATGGAGGGCAGGCTCAGGGCCAGGCCGTTCAGGCCGTACTGGCCGTCCAGCACCGCCGAGATGGGGAGGACGGCGTGCTCGTCCTTGACGATGGCCTCGGCGATGCGGCCCACCGCCATGGCGATGCCGTAGTAGGTGGCCCCTTTGCGGCGGATGATCTCATAGGCGCTGTCCCGGACCTCCCGGTAAAGGCGGTCCCGGTCCTCGGCGCTGAGGCAGCGGCCCCGGGCACAGCTGAAATCCTCCAGGTCCAGGCCGGAGACGTTGGCCTCGCTCCAGACCGCCAGCTCGCTGTCGCCGTGCTCGCCGATGATGAAGGCGTGGACGTTCCGGCTGTCTACCCGCAGCTCCGCGCCCAGGAGCTGCTTCAGCCGCCCGGTGTCCAGGACCGTGCCGGAGCCGATGACCCGCCCGGCGGGGTAGCCCGACAGCTTCCAGGCCGCGTAGGTCAGCACGTCCACAGGGTTGGAGACGATGAGGAGGATGCCGCCGAAGTCGCGGGCGGTGATTTCTTGCAGGACGGAGCGGAGGATGGCGGTGTTTTTGCCGATGAGATCCAGACGGGTCTCGCCGGGCTTTTGGTTCGCTCCGGCGGTGACGACCACCAGGGCGCAGTCTGCGACGTCGTCGTAGGTTCCGGCGGTGATTTCCATGGCCGCGCCGTAGGGGAGGCCGTCCCGGAGGTCCATGGCTTCGCCCTCCGCTTTGTCCTGCTTCGCGTCCAGGAGGACCAGCTGGGTGAACAGGCCCTGCTGGAGGAAGCGGAAGGCGATGGACGCGCCTACCTGGCCGCAGCCGATAATGGCCGCTTTTCGGGGATTTGTGTTCATATTTCGATATCCTTTCTGTTGAAATTACTTTTATAAATAATAATATAATCTTACTGCTAATAGGATTACA
The DNA here is from genome assembly GCA_948902155.1 of uncultured Oscillibacter sp. The sequence continues at coordinate 19,888 of CAQVQZ010000010.1, read as the reverse complement.
TCTGCTTGTCGCCGGTGGCGGGGTTGTCGATGAGCATGCCGTCTTCTCCGAAGCGGGAGCCGTGGCAGGGACAGTCCCAGCTGTGCTCTTGCGGGTTGTATTTCAGGGCGCAGCCCATGTGGGGACAGCGGGGGGCCGTGGGGGTCAGGAGGCCCAGGGCGGACTCCAGGCCGTTCACCGCCAGCTGGGGGCGGAGCATGGTCCGGGAGGGGGAGAAGAGGGATTCATAGGGGTTGTCCCGGCCCAGGATGAGGTCCGTCAGCAGGGACGCCGCCGCCATGGAGGAGGTCATGCCCCACTTGTTGAAGCCCGTGGCCACGTAGAGGCCGGGGGTGGTTTTCGCGTAGCGGCCGATATAGGGCACGCCGTCCAGGGTCATGCAGTCCTGCGTGGCCCAGCGGGCGGTTTCCTGAGCGTCCGGGTAATGGGACTTGGCGTAGGCTTCCGGGCCGGACCAGCCGCCGCCCTTCTTGCCGGTGCGGCGTCCGCCGCCGCCCAGAAGGAGCAGGTCCCCCCAGGTGCGGAAGGACAGGCCCTTGTCGTTTTCGTCCACGTACATGGCGGAGACGGGCGGGGCGTTTTTCAGGGCCAGGACGTAGGAACGGTGTTGGTAGAGCTTGAGGAAATAGCCGCCGTGCTTGTTCAGGAGGGGGAAGTGGGTGGCGATGATGATGGCGTCGGCTGTGACCGTGCCGTGGGTAGTGACGGCCTTGCCGGGGCCCAGCTCTAGGACCTTGGTGTGCTCGTAAATCGGGAGGTCTTGGGCGATGGCGGCGGCGAATTTCAGGGGGTGGAACTGGGCCTGACGGCGGAAGGCTACCGCTCCGGCGGAGGGGAAGGGGGTCTTGGCCGGGTAGAAATCCGTAAAGCCCAGGCGGGAGAGGGCTTCCAGCTCCCGGTCGATCTTCCGGGGGTCGCGGAGGGAGTAGACGGCGGAGTCCCGGTTCTCGAAGTCGCAGTCGATGGTCCGGCAGAGGGCGCGGTAGTCCTCCAGGGCGGCTTGGTTGGCCTCCAGGCAGAGGCGGGCTTTTTCCGGGCCGAATTTTCGGATGAGCTTGCTGTAGAGAAGGCCGTGCTGGGATGTGAGCTTGGCAGTGGTGTTTTTGGTGATTCCGCCGCAGATGCGGTCTGCTTCTACCAGGGTGCAGTCTGCGCCCGCCTTTGTCAGGCGGTAGGCGCAGAGCAGGCCCGCCAGGCCCCCGCCGATGATGAGCACGCCGGTCTTCCGGTCCCCCGGCAGGGCGGGGAAGCCGGGGAGGCGCGCGGTTTGCGTCCATATGGAATCCATGTTGTCACCTCGGAGTTAGGGTGGCCGGGATTTTGGGGATTATGTCCGGAGGGTGAAAGAAAATGGAGGAGATGGGGGCCTTGTTGCGTGAAAAAGAAAAAAGGCCCCTTTGGAAAGGGGCTCCCGCCGGAGGCGGGTGGGGATTGCCGCAGGGACTCCCTTCTATCGCACAGCCGGCATATAGAAGGGGGTCCCTGCAGGTTTTCTTCAATTATTACGAGTCAAACAGCGGAACAGATTCCTATATCAGCCGCTCCCCTTCGCCAGGTCCTTGACCACCTCGCCCGCCAGAATCAGCCCTGCCACGGAGGGCACAAAGGCGTTGCTCCCCGGCACCTGCCGCCGCTCCTGACCCTCCAGGGACTCCTGGTACAGCGCCCCGGCGGGGGTCAGGGGCGGCTCCTGGGAGTAGACTACCTTCAGGCGTTTCACGCCCCGCTTTTTCAGCTCCTTCCGCATGACTCGGGCCAGGGGACAGACGGAGGTCTCGTAGATGTCCGCCACCCGGAAGGCGGTGGGGTCCAGCTTGTTCCCCGCCCCCATGCAGCTGATGACCGGCGTGCCCGCCGCCTGGGCCTGCTGGATCAGCGCCAGCTTGCCCGTCACCGTGTCGATGGCGTCCACCACGTAGTCGTACTGGGCGAAGTCGAAGTCTCCGGCGGTGTCGGGGCCGTAGAAGACCTTCCGGGCCCGGACTACGGCCTGGGGGTTGATGTCCAGCACGCGGTCCCGGGCCGCGTCGGCCTTGTATTGGCCCAGGGTGGAGTGGGCGGCGAGAATCTGGCGGTTCAGATTCGTCAGGCTCACCTGGTCGCTGTCGATAAGGTCCAGGGCTCCCACGCCGCTGCGGGCCAGGGCCTCCGCCGCATAGCCCCCCACGCCTCCCAGGCCGAACATCGCTACCCGCGCCCGGCTCAGGCGCTCCATGGCCTCCCGGCCCAGGAGCAGCTCCGTCCTCGAAAACTGGTTCAGCATGGCGGCTCCTCCCCCTCGATTCCCAGAATCTCCAGCTGCTCCAGAATCTCCTGCCCCCAGCCGGTCAGGGCCATGCTGCCGTGGAGGGGCCAGGGGGCGTAGGCTTGGTAGTCGAAGTTTTGCAGGGGGATGTCGTAGTCCACCCGGACCAGTCCCTTGGCGGACAGGGCCAGGATGGCGGCGGCGAAGTCCCCCGGCTCCTCCCGGTACACCGGGGTTTCCCGGTCGTACCCCGCCGCCACCGGGAGAAAGGCCGTCTCGCCCAAGCGCCGGAGCAGGGCCAGCTCCGGGGGCGTCAGGGTCAGCCCGCCTCCGCCGCAGTTTTTGCAGTTTTCACAGCCCATGAGTTCCCACCTCCCTGTCCAAAACGCTTACGATGGTCCCGCCGCCCACTACGGTATCCCCGTCATAGAACACCGCCGCCTGGCCCGGCGTCACGGCCCGCTGGGGTTCCTCAAACACCACCCGGACCCGTCCGTCCGCCTCCGGATGAAGGATGGCGGGCTGCTCGGTCTGACGGGAGCGGGTCTTGGCCTTGACGGCCAGGGGGGCGGCGAGGGAGTCCACGGAAATCCAATTCAGGTCCTCCACCAGCACTTCACGGGCGAAGAGGACCCGCTCCGGGCCGACGGTGACGGTGTTGGCGGCCATGTCCTTGCCGCAGACATAGACCGGCTCCCCCATGGACAGGCCCAGGCCCTTCCGCTGGCCCAGGGTGTACCGGACCGCGCCCCGGTGACGGCCCACCACCCGGCCCTCCAGGTCCAGGAAGTCCCCGGCAGGGGCGGGCTCGCCGGTGTAGGCGTCCAGGAACGCGCCGTAATCCCCGTCGGGGATGAAGCAGATGTCCTGGCTGTCCCGGCGCTGGGCGTTGGCGAAGCCCAGGCGCTCCGCCAGGGCCCGGACCTCCCGCTTTTCCATGCCCCCCAGGGGGAACTGCACGCGGGCAAGCTGGTACTGGGTGAGGGTGTAGAGGAAATAGCTCTGGTCCCTGGCGGGGTCCAGGGCCTTTTTCAGCAGACGGCGGTCCCCGGCCTGTTCCACGCGGGCGTAGTGCCCGGTGGCGACGCAGGACAGGCCCGCCGCTTCCGCCGCGTCCAGGAGGCGGGAAAATTTCAGCTTCCGGTTGCAGTCGACGCAGGGGTTGGGAGTACCGCCCTGCTGGTAGGTCCGGACAAATTTTTGGATCACGTCCCGGTCGAACTCCCGGCACAGGTCCAGAACGGAAAAGGGGATGCCCAGGCAGCGGCAGACGGCTTCCGCGTCCCGGATGTTATCGCCGCTTTCGGAGGGCAGCAGGCGCATGGTCACGCCCTGGCAGCGGAACCCGGCCTCCAGCATCTGGTGCGCCGCCACGGAGCTGTCCACGCCGCCGCTCATGGCGATCAGCGCGGTGGGTTGGTTGTTCATAGAGATTCTCCTTCGTGGGTGGGTGTCTTGGTTATTATAATACCGGGAGGGCGGTTTGTCACGGGAAACGGGGAGATTTTGGCGGCGGGGAGCGGAGAAGTTCCTTCTGGAGAAAGGCCTGGAAAGAGCTTTGGATGATTTGTTGGATATCCTGGGAGTCGTTTGCATGCACTTCGATCACGACGAGCTTTGGCGGTTTCACGAATATACCCCCTGACCTTGAGACTGAAATAGTAGAGCTTATGCGGAAAAGTCCCGCTGCTTTACGATTTTCAGCTCATGCCTGGGAGAATCAAGAAACCACCGGCGGGAATCGTTTCCGCCGGTGGTTTCCGCATGGCTGCTGTGGGTTTTTGAGGGGCGTCTCTGCTTGCGGGCGGGGGCTGGGGAAGCAGCCGGAGGGTTTGCGGCACAGCTTTTTAAAGCGGCCGCTATTCCGCCAGTTTTCCCCCGCTCCGGGCAATCTCCCGGAGCCGGCGGTTCCGCTCGTTCATCTCCCCGAAGTCCTTCACCGGACAGAGCACCTGGGAACACCGCTCCATGACCGCCGCCGCCCGCCGGAACGCCTCTTCCCCGATGGGGCGGAAGGGCTTTTCCGATACCGTTTCCACCGCCAGCGCCTGGGCGGCGGGATAGTCCAGGTCGTTTTCCCCCAGCACCCCGGCGGCGAAGGGCGTCCCCTGCCGCTGCAAGCGGCGGTACACCGGAATGCCCGCGCCTCCGCCGCCGATGACGAAAACCTCCGGCGCTCCGGACGCCGCCTCCAGCTCCAGGGAGCCGAACAGGGCGTTGTAGCTTCCCCGGGCCGTGCCGTACAGCTCCGTGATGTACTCCGCGGTGAAAATCTCCTCGGGCGGGCCCTGCCGGGCTATGGAATCACCCCGGACGCAGACCACCCAGTCGCTGATCTTCTGGGCCAGGTCCAGCTCGTGGAGGGACAGGACCACCGCCAGGTTCCGGGTCCGCACCATGTCCTTCAAAATCGCCAGCAGCTCCAGTTTGTGGCGTATGTCCAGGAAGGAGGTGGGCTCGTCCAGCACCAGCACCTCCGGCTCCTGGTTCAGGGCGCGGGCCAGCAGCACCCGCTGGCGCTGGCCGTCGCTGATCTGGGAGAAATCCCGCCCGGCCAGGCCGGAGGCGTGGACCAGCTCCAGGCTGCGGGCCGTCTTGTCCCGGTCCTCCGGAGTCAGGATGCCCAGCCGCCCGGTATAGGGATACCGCCCGGCGGCGGCCACGTCGAAGCAGGTCATGAGCTCCGGCCGGACCGGGGCGGTCATGAGGACGCTCAGCCGCCGGGCGGCGTCCCCCTCGCTGAGGGCGGACATGTCCTCCCCGCACAGGTACACCGTTCCCCCGGTCAGGGGGAGCTGGCGGATCAGGCTTTTCAAAATGGTGGATTTGCCCGCCCCGTTGGGGCCGATGAGGGTCATGATCTGCCCCTGGCGCAGGGTGAGCTCGATGCCGCCGATAAGGGTCTTCCGGCCGTAGCCTACGCTGAGGCTTTCCGTGTGCAGGCGAATCTCCCTCATAGCCGCCCTCCTCTCCCGCCCCGGCGGGAGGCCATGAGGTACAGCACCACCGGCGCGCCGAACACGGCGGTGACGGAGCTGATGCTCATATCCCGTGGGGCGAAGGCCGTGCGGGCGATGAGGTCGCAGAACAGACAGAAGGCCGCGCCGCCCAGGAAACAGCCCGGCAGGATGACGATGGGCTTTGCCGTGCGGAACAGGCTCTTTACCAGGTGGGGCACGGCGATGCCCACGAAGGAGATGGGGCCCGCGAAGGCGGTGACGCAGGCGGACAGGAGGCTGGACAGCAGAATCAGCTCCACCCGGAAGCGCCTGATGTTCACTCCCATGCTCTGGGCATAGACCTCCCCCATCTGGTAGGCCCCGATGGGCTTGGACAGCAGGAAGGTGAGGACCAGCGCAGGGCCGGTGATCCACGCCATCAGCCCCACGTTTTCCCAGGAGGTCCCGGAGAAGCTGCCCAGGGACCAGTTGTGGAGGTTGACGATGTTGGAATCGTCGCTGAAGGTCACCACGAAGTCCGTGACGGCGGAGCAGATGTTGCCGGTCATGATGCCGCACACCACCAGCATGGACATGTTCCGCACCCGCCGGGACATCAGCAGCACAAAGCCCATGGAGAGCATGGAGCCCGCGAAGGCCCCCGCCACCATGGCTATGGAGCTGATAACGATGCCCTGGCTCAGGAAAACCACCAGCACCAGAGCCACCGTCAGCTTGGCCCCGGAGGAGATGCCCAGCACGAAGGGCCCGGCGATGGGGTTGGCGAAAAAGGTCTGGAGCAGGAAGCCGGACACCGACAGCGCCCCGCCCAGAATGGCCGCGGCCAGCACCCGGGGCAGGCGGATGGTCCAGATGATGCCCGACCTCTCCCGGATGGATTGGGCAATGCCGCCCAGGGTGAAGTCCACGGTGCCGGCGCGGATGTTCCACACCAGCAGTCCCAGCGCCAGCGCCGACAGCAGGGCCAGCCCGGCGGCGCAGCGCGGCCGGTCGTCTCTCATAGCGGTTCCTCCGTCAGTTCAGCCGGTGGAGGTAGGTCAGCGACCCATCCGCCCCATGGCCCTCGGTCAGAATCCGGTGGATGTCCAGAATCATTTCGCCCACCGACTGGGACTCCTGGAACATGCTCTTGCCGGTACACCACACATTGCCCTCCCGGACCGCTTTGAAGCCGGCCAGGGGGGCGCTTTTGGCGATGAGCTGCTCCAGCGTTTCCAGATTGCTCTCGATGGCGCTGTTGTAGATGAGGACGTCGGCGTCTTTTGCCTCGTGATAGAAGCTCTCCATCTGAATGTTCATGGTGGACAGGGCGTTTTCCCCCTCCCCGAATCCCTGGGGGAGGTAGACGCCCCCGGCCAGGCCGATGGCCTTGGCGATGTAGTCCCCCGATTTGCGCACCGTCACCATGCCGTTGGAGGTGACGGCGAAGAAGGCCACCGTTTTGCCGGTGTTCTCCCGATCCAGGACGGGCTCCAGCCGTTCCAGCTGGGCGTCGTAGTACGCCTTGGCCTCTTCCTCCCGGTTCAGCAGAGCGCCGTACAGCTTCACCCACTCCATCCGGCCCAGGGGGTGGCTCTCGTAGCTGGACCGCTCCACCAGCACCGGGATGCCCAGCCGCTCCAGCTGTTCCTTGACCTCCGGGTTGTGGTAGATCATGGTGGACTCCAGGGCCATGCCGCAGTCCCTGGATTGAAGCAGCTCATAGTCCGGGGCGGAGTATTTCCCGGCGTATACGATTTTTCCCGCCTCCATGGCCTCTTTGACCTCGGGGAGATACCAGCCCGCCGCGTCGGTGCCGGTGAGGGTGACGGCGTCCATGGCGTCCAGCTTCCGGAAACAGTCCATGGCGGAGGTGGCCTGGAGATAGATGTTCTCCAGGGGCTGGCGCAGGACGGTCACGTCCTCCGGCATGTCCGCGAAGGGCGGGCCGTCCGCCCCCTCGGGCACGACCAGATAAGTTTCCGTGTCGATGGTGATTCGCTTGAAGTCCCCGGCGTAGTCCACGGAGAAGCTCCGGGCATAGTCCAGCTCCATGTGCCCGTCCCAGGCCACGTCGTTCCAGCTGGTGAGGGCGGAGGGCTCCGGGGAGGGGGTCCCGGCGGCGCAGGCGCACAAAAACAGCGCCAGTGCCAGAACCGGGAGAAATGCCGCATACCGTTTCATAGGCCCCGCCTCACTGCCGCGCCAGGGTCGCGGAATCGAAGGTCAGTGTATACTCCACCTCGTGAGGCTCGCTCATGGCCACTGTGTCGGCGATCACGGGCAGGGCCTGGTCGAACGCCGCCACGGGAATCTCAAACGCGGCGTTCTCTCCGGGGGCGCTGACCGGCTCGTAACGCACGCCGTCTACCTTCATGTAGTCGAAGTTGGGGCTGCTCCACACGATGGAGGCGTAAAACTGCCCGCCGGAGCACCGCAGTGCCGCCGGGGACTGGACGGAGGCCCTGCCGCTGCCGCCCGCCAGGGTGACGTTTGCGGTGTAATTTCCGTCCTCCGGGCCTTGGGGGGCCGGGGTGGGTTCCGGCGCGGCGGCGGGTTCCGGGCTGGGGGAGGGTTCTTCGGCGGGGGCCGGAGAGAGGGCGGGTTCTATAACGGGTTCCGGGGAAGGGACGGGCTCCACGGCAGACTCTGGGGAAGAATCAGGCTCCCCAGCGGGCGTGGGTTCGGATGCAGGTTTGAGGGCGGCGGCGGGTTCCGCCGCCTGGGACGGCTCCGGGGCGGAATCGGGGGGCTGGATGGGGGCCGGGGCCTTCTCCCCGGCGCATCCGGCCAGCAGAAACAGTGTCAGGGCCAGCGCCGTCAGCGCCGCCCTCCGGCGGGTCTTTGTCGTGTTCATTACAGGTTCCTCCTTGAAATGGGAGCGCCGCAGAGCGTTGGACTCCGCAGCGCTCGGGAGAGATCATTTCGCCCTGGCGGTGTCCGACAGGAAGGTCAGGGTACGGTCGTACCACAGGTTCTTTTTGACGCTGTGGGCGGCGTAGTCCAGGGGCTTGTCCAGCTCCGCCACGGGCAGGATGAAGGCGGTTTTGCCCGCGCCGTCCTTCACGCCCTTCGCCGCGCCCTCTTCGGCCAGCTTGGCGGCGGAGGCGCTGCCCGCGAACATTAGGTCAAAGCTCTCGCTGCCCAGCACCAGTTCGGCGGTCATTTTGCCGTCCTTCACGGTGAGGGTGCAGCTGTCGATTTTGAACATGGACTGTTCGCAGTCCACATCAATGACGTAAACGCCGTCCGACAGTCCCTTTTTACCGTCCGGATTTTCGGGGTTGGGCTCCACCTCGATGCCGGTATCCTTCAGCTCTTTGGCGTCCCTGGCGTGAGCCGCCAGCAGCTCCTGGACGGCCTTCAGCTCGCCCAGGCCCTTCACCTCGCATTGGACCTCCAGCCCGGCGGCGGTGAAGACGGAATACCAGGATTCGGGGTCGTTTTTGTCGGCCATATCGTTGTTGGCGTGGTCCCCCGCCACGATCATCATGGGACGCAGCACCACCTTGGTATACCCGGCCTCCTTGACCAGCTCCACCAGGTCCTCCGCCGTGGGTTCGGCCTCCACGGTGCCGATGAACTGGTTTTTGCGGCCCTGACCGGCCAGGACCTTCTGCATCCTGGCGTAGACGGCGTTGGAAGCGGCGGCGGTGCCGTGGCCCATCCAGCACACGGCGGTCTTGCCGTCCTTGGCCAGGTCCTGGGTAGCGGCGGCCATGGCGTCGGCCACTTTGGAGAAATCATCGTCGGAAGTCAGCAAGGGCGCGCCGATTTTGACGGACTGGAAGCTGTCCTCATACTTCTCCAGGTCCTTCACCAGGTCGCCGTACTCCCAGCCGTTCATCAGGTGGGTGGGCTGCACCAGCAGCTCTTCCACGCCGTTCTTTTTGGCCCGCTCCAGGGCCTCCTTCACGCTGTCGATCTGCTGGCCGTCCCGGCGATAGATGTGCTCGATGATGATGTCGGAGGTAAAGCCCCGGCGCACGTCATAGTCCGGAAACGCCTTGTCCATGGCGTCCTCGACGGCCTTGATGGTCAGCACCCGGCTGTCGTTGAAGCTGGTGCCGAAGCTGACCACCAGCAGCTCCTTTTTGCCAATGCCGTCCTGGTTGCGGGAATCGTCCCTGGAGGCGTCGCCGGTGGCGTAGTCGTCCATGCAGCGGCACAGGATGGCGGATACCTGGGCCCGCGTAGCAGTCCCCTGGGGCAGCAGCTGATTGCCGCTGCCGGTGATGAATCCACTGGCCACGGCCCAGTTCATGGGCTCCTTGGCCCAGGCGCTCACATCGCCGGCGTCGGAATAGGCGGACAGATGGTTCTTGCGGCTGGAGAGGGAGTCCCTGCCCACCCGGCGGGCGGCGAACTGGTTGAGAATTTTGGCGATCTCCTGGCGCTTGACGCTGCCCTGGGGCTGAAAGACGCTTTCGCTCTTGCCGCTTACGAGCTTCTGCTCCTTGGCCCAGACCACGGCGTCCCGGCAAGGCGCGTCCTCCGCCACGTCGGCGAAGGGGTTTTCCGCGCCCTTCACGTCGGGGGAACCGGCCAGGCGGTACAGCGCCGTCACCAGGTCGGCCCTGGTCATGGGGTCGCCGGAGCCGAAGGCGGTTTCGGTCCTGCCGTCGATGAGGCCCTGTTCCGTCACCCGGTCCACGTATTCCCTGGCCCATTCGGGCACGTCGGCGTACCGGGGGGCCTCCGCGGCCAGGGCGGTGGTGGTCAGTCCCGCCGCCAGCACCACGGCCAGCAGCGCGGTCCATTTGACTGCGTTTTTCATGTCTCGTTTTCCTCCTTACGGTCGTGTTTGCGGACGATATCTCCCGGCGGTTCTTTGAAACCGCCATGGGAAACCGGATCGGGCGGGGCGCCGCAAAAAGGAAGCGCCCCAGGCCGAAGGGCCTCGGGGCACAGCAATGCCTCACGCGCAAAGATGCCGTGAGGCCGAACGAGAGGCGCACTCTTGGTTTCGGCAGAATGCAGCCAAACCGCCATGTATCTGACTTATCCTCTCAAGGGAGGCATCACAGTGACCGACTCGCAGGGCTTCTCACCCTATTCCATGTGCCGCCGGAAGCGGCTGCGGTTGACTTTGCAGGCTATTCAGTTACGGATAGGGTAGCATGGGCGGGGGCGTTTGTCAAGCGGTTCCACCCTGAAATTATTTTCGGCGGAGGTTCGGTAATGCGACCCGCTCATCCCGTAATGCCGCTGAGTTTGGGAAAGCTTTCCTTTCCACAAAAGGAGGCGGCCCACCTCAAAGGGCCCCCGCAAAATCCGAAGATTTTGTGGGGGCCCTTTGAGAGGGCCAAGTTGATGGCACATTGAACGGAATGGCAATGTTTTGGAAGATAGCCCCTGCGGACAATCCCCACCCGGCTTCGCCGGGAGCCCCTTTCCAAAGGGGCCTTTTTCTTTTTCCCTAACCAAATACCCGTTTCCATCCGGGCCATCCTTTTTCTCCACCATTCCACTCTCAAGCTCTTACATGCTTCTTCGGCAAAGCCGCCGGCAGAGGCGGCAGCACTCTCTCCCGCAGATAAATATCCCTCAGCCGCATTCCCACCTGCTCCAGACTCCGGGCCTCCGCCACAGCCCTTCCGGCTCCCGTGAGGTCCGGCAGTCTCTTCTCCAGCATCATAGATACAATCCGTTGAAATTCATCATTATTCGACGCTTTGTATACATTTTCCCCATCCCTCAGCCAATCCTGATAAACGGGGATATCCCGCAGCACCGCAGGCACGCCGCAGGCCAGCGCCTCCAGCACCACGATGCCCTCCGTCTCCTCATGGCTGAGGAACGCGAACACATCGGCCCCCTGGTAAGCCTCCCGCAGCTCCTCCCGGCCCACATACCCGGCGAAGATCACATTCTCCGGCGCGTTCTCCATCTCCCGTGCGATCTCCTGAGGAATGAGCTTCGGATTGGTCCACCCGAACCAGAGAAACTTGGCCCCCGGAATCCGCCTTGCCAATTCCAAAAACTCCGGCAGTCCCTTCCTGGCAATGGTGTGCCCCACGGACACCACCACCTTCGCATCCTCCGCCAGCCCATACCGTTCCCGCAGAGCGCCCCGCGCGGCAGGGTCCGGCTTGAAAAACCCGGTATCAATGCCGTTGGAAATGCTGTAGACCGGCTTTTTCAGCCCATACCCCTCCAACAGCTTCCGGGAGTATTCGGTGGGCGTCAGCACCACATCCCCCAGCCCGTAGCAGAAGGTGATCCACCGCCGGAACAGGGGAGCCAGCGCGTTGGAGCCTTTAAAGGAGGAGCGGAAGTCCTCCATGGTGGAGTGTCCGTACCAGACCACCTTTTTTCCCCGGAGCTTGGCCCCCAGAGCGGCGAACACGGAATCCGGCAAAACGGTGTTGACGTGGATGGCGGCGGCGTCCTTGGTCCAGCGGTCGGTGGTCGGGACGCCGGAGCGCCGCAGACACTCTCTCTGGTGCCGGATAGCCTGTCCCACGCCGCTTTTCCCGACGAGCTTTTCCCCGCCGCCGTAGATGTAAATTTTCATAACAGCTCAACTCCTCCAGTGTATGGCATGGTCCGGACCCTGTTCCCAAAATCCCAAATCCACGTCTTTCCGACCCGATTTTTCAGGATACCGCCCGATTTTGGGCGCACAAAACCAAGCGGACGAAATTTCCGCTTTTAAAATTCAAATGAAGTTTTCCACACGAACCGCCATTTTATGACGGCAAAATCTGTTGTTAAGCCCTTTCGGCGCACGGTTTCAGAATAAAGATTCGGGAATCCCTCCCTCGTCCAATTCCTCTTTCGCCGTCTCAGGAGCATATCATCCCGCCGGGGTAAAAAGGCCCCTTTTGAAAGGGGCTCCCGGCGGAGCCGGGTGGGGATTGTCCGCAGGGGGTTCCTTCTGTTGCCAGGTTTGCAATAGAAAGAACCCCCTACAACAATCCTCCGTCACGGCTCCGCCGTGCCACCTCCTTTCAAAAGGAGGCTTTTTTCCCCTTCAACGAAAAACCCTACGGCCACATAACCTTTCTTTCGATAGAAGGTCCTGACCGCCCCTTATCCGACCACCATCTGCCAAACCGCCATCAGCCCCATACTATACAGCGCGATATTAAACGGCTTCCCCAGCAGAATAATGGCGGTATACCGCTTCCAGCTCATACTGGTAGTCCCCGCCAGATAGCAGAGGAAATCATCCGGCGCAATGGGCAGAAAGATGGACCAGAAAAACAGCTTCGCAAACCGATTCCTCTCCGCCGTCCAGTGGTCGTACTTCTCAATGGTCTTTTCCGAAAACAGCAGATACAGCAGGGGCCTCCCGCAGTTTTTCGCCACGGCAAAGGCCAGCAAAGACCCGATGCAGATGCCCACATAGTTATAGGTAAACCCCCAGATGGGCCCAAATAAGATCACGCCCACCAGGCACCCCAGTCCCCCCGGCAGCACGGGCACCACCACCTGCACCGCCTGGAACACTGTGAACAGCAGCGCCCCGGCGGGCCCCCATTTGCCCACCAGCTCCTGGAGCTTGTCCTGGGAGGTCAGCACCCCCGTCTGCCAGCCCCAAACCGCCACCGCCACGCAGATCAGAAACCCTGCGGCGGACGCGGCCTGTAAGACCCGTTTTTCAATTGGCGTCGCCTGTTGTCTCATGCCGGAACCCTCCGTAACGCGTTCCGCTCAATCTGTTCCGCATAAATGGCCTCCACCCGCTCCGCGAAGCGCTGGGCGGAGTATTCCTCCCCGGTCTCCCTGGCGGCGCGGCGCAGGGCCTCCCGGTGGTGGGGCTGGGCGAGGAAGCCGTCCAGCTTCTCCCGGAAGTCCGCCTCGTCCCGGTACTGCCAGCCGTTCTCGCCGTCCCGGACCACGCCCAGCAGGCAGGGGTCCGCCCGGCAGAGCACCGGAGTCCCGGCGGCTAACGCTTCGGCATACGTAAGGCCCTGGGTCTCGCTGGTGGAGGCGCTGACGAACAGGTCCCCCAGCTGATACCAGTCGGCCACCTGCTCCGCCGGGACCATCCCGGCGAAAACCACGTCCGGCGCGTGAAGGCCCAGCTCCTGGGCCAAGTCCTCCAGGCGTTTCCGGTCCGGCCCGTCGCCCACCAGAAGCAGGGTCACATCATCCGCCCCCATTCCGGCCCGGAAGCGGAGCAGTTCGTCCACCCGCTTCTCCTCGGCCAGACGGCCCACAAAGACCAGCACGGTCCGGTCCTGGGGGATGTCCAAACTGGCCCGGAGCACGGCGCCCCGCAGGGGGACCGGCTCGCTCTGGAAGTGCCGCAGATCGATGCCGGAGGGCGCCACGAACACGGGCTTGTTCACGCCGTAGCCCTGGAGCAGCATCCGGACCTTCCCGGTGGGGGCGATGAGGCAGTCGGTGTGGGAAGCGGCCCAGCGGGTGAAGACGGCGGCGGCCTTCTTCCCAAAGCGGACGTTGGGCGAAAAGTAATGGGTGTAGTCCTCGTACACCGTGTGATAGGTGTGGACCAGGGGAATCTCCAGCTCCTCGGCAATGCGCCGGGCCAGGAAGAAGGTGGAGAACTCACACTGGGAATGGACCACGTCGGGCCCCCACTCCACAATCTCCCGGACCCACTTTCCCGCAAGAGCCGTCCGCAGCCGCGCGCCGGGGTAAATCAGCCCCGCCGCCACGGAGCCAAGATACGTCACGCCCTCCCGCCTGTAGGAATGGCGGTTCTGGGAGAGGGTCAGGACCCGGACCTCGTGGCCCCGGTCCTCCAGCTCCCGGCGGAGATTCTTTACCGAAGTGACCACGCCGTTCACCGCAGGAACGTACCAGTCGGATGTAATCAAAATTTTCATGGCAGACCTCGCTTCTCATGTCTCAAGTATATTACGGGGCAGGCAAGCGGAATTCTCCAAAACTTTGAAGAAATTTTTCCGCTTGTGTGATTGTACTATCGTATTAGCAATAATAATACAGTTAATACAGTTTGTCAAGGGGGCGGGGAAATTTTTTTGGGAGGAGCTTCGGCATTTCCCAAGCATACGACATTCGCCGGAAAAGAGAGTTACAAAAAAGGAACAGGTTTGTTACTCCTCGTCATTTTTCTCCGTCCTCCGCCGCATCCACTGTACCGCAGAAATCTGTCCAGGTTCTTTCCGAAATCTAACGGTTTTGAAAGGTTTCAAAACCGGGCCCCGCCGGCGAAGCCGCAGGCGGGGCCCGGAAAGAGGGGGATCAGTTGCCTCCGCCCACGATTTTTCCGTAAGCCCGGGCCGTCAGCACGAACACCAGGGCGTAAATCAGGCAGAATGCCGCCAGCGTCCCCGCCGTGCAGAGTGCGAACAGCTTCACGTCAAAGAGGTTGAACAGCTCCAGCATCTTGGAGAGCATGGGGAAGGCCATGAAAATGTGCAGCCCCGCCGCCCCCAGGGGCAGGAAGAACACCAGCAGAATCTGGCTGTGGATGGAGGCGTTGACCTCCTTGCGGCTCATGCCTACCTGGCGGAGAATCAGGTAGCGGCGCTGGTCCTCGTAGCCCTCGGAAATCTGCTTGTAGTAGATAATGAGGACCGTACACAAAAGGAAGAGGACGCCCAGGAAAATCCCCAGGAAGAGGAAGCCGCCGTACATGGCGTAATACTCCTGGGCCTGGTCCTGCTTGCTGGTGAAGCTTACGCCGCCGTCCCGCTGGCTCAGGTCATAGACCAGGCGCTCCGTCTGGGCCAGCTTCTCGTCGTAGTCTTTCCCGGTCAGATTCATCTGAATCCGGAACTGCCGGGCGCTGCGGCTGGTGTCCAGGTCCATGATGCGCTCCGCCGTCTCCCGGTCGGAAACCACCAGGAAGAGGGACGAGTCCTCCTGGCCCAGGAGGGAGGTGGTGGCGTGGTGGATGACGTCCGTGATCTGTTCCCGGACGTGGAAGGGCAGTGCGGTCCGGTCCGTATCCGCCGCCAGGGCCCCTGCGGGCACATCGGAGAAAAAGGCGGAAACGGTGAAGTCTGCCGGGAAGTCCGGGAGGTTCCGGGGGCAGGCCAGGACCTCGTCCGGGGCCAGGATGACGTTGTTTCCGGTGAGGCGGTTGTAGTCCTCCGCCGTCACCACTTCCACCTCGGTCCGGAGGCAGTTTTGATCCAGATTCAGGGAAATTTCGCCGCCCCGGACGCCGCAGTAGACCCAATAGCGGGTATAGTACCGGGAGTCCGTGAAGCCCCCGGCGGCCCCGGCGGCGGCGTGGACCTCCGCCATGTGGTCCATGGGGTCCCCGGGCTGGTTCTCCAGGTCCTGGAGGAATTCAATGTCATAGGGAAACATCTCGTTCAGGGCGTTGTCCAGGCCGATGTAGATGGCCAGGGTGGTGGAGACCGTCACCAGAACCATGGTGGAGAGAATGCAGATGCTGGCAAGGCCCACGGCGTTTTGCTTCATGCGGTAGAGAAGGCCGGAAACCGCTGTGAAATGCCGGGTTTGATAGTAAAAGTTCGGGTTGGCCCGGAGGCGTTTCAGGATGGCGATGGACCCGGCGGTGAAAAGGCAGTAAGTGCCGATGATGACCAGGAATACCGCGATGAAAAAGAAGGCCATGGCCTCGAAGGGATTCTTGGTGGCGATGGCCAGGAAATAGCCGCCGCCCAGGGTCAGAACGCCCGCAATCACCAGCAGCCATTTCGTCCGGGGCTCCCGCTCCCCCGCCGAGGCGCTGCGGAGCAGCTCCACCGGCCTGGAACGGCTCAGGCTCCAGAGGTTCCGGGCCAGGGTCAGCAGGAACAGGACGCCGAAGAGCATGGCGGTCTCCACGATGCCCAGGAAGGAAATCTCCATGCCGAACTGGGCGGGGATGCGGGCCAGCTTCAGCATCAGCAGGACCACGGCCTTGGAGAACAGAATGCCAGCCAGAATGCCCCCCAGCAGGGTGGCGGCGGCGCAGAACAGGGTCTCCCAGAACATGACCCAGGCGATGTGGCGCTTCTCCAGGCCCAGGATGTTGTACAGGCCCAGCTCCCGCTGGCGGCGCTTCATGACGAAGCTGTTGGCGTAGAGCAGAATCACCGCCGACAGCCCCGCCGCCACCAGACAGCCCACGGCGGCGAAGGATTTCAGGTACATGGCTCCCCGGACGTTTTCCAGACCCTGGTTATAGGCCAGGAATTTCAGAATGTAGTACATTGCCGCCGTCACGACGCAGGAGAGGAGATAGGGGCCGTAAAACCGCCCGTTCCGAACCAGGTTCACCAGGGCCAGGCGGGGGAAAAAGCCGGATTTACGCACGGGGCTCACCGCCTTGCGTCAGCACCGTGAGGGTGTCGGAAATCTTGGCGAACTGGGCCTCGGCGGTCTGCTCGCCCCGGTAGAGCTGGTGATAGACCTGGCCGTCCCGGAGAAAGAGGACCCGCCCGGCGTGGCTGGCGGCCTTGACGGAGTGGGTCACCATGAGGATGGTCTGACCGCCCCGGTTGATCTCGCCGAAGAGCTCCAGGAGATTGTCCGAGGCACGGGAGTCCAGCGCGCCGGTGGGCTCGTCCGCCAGGACGATCTGGGGGTCCGTGATGAGGGCCCGGGCCACCGCCGCCCGCTGCTTCTGCCCGCCGGAGACCTCGTAGGGGTATTTGGCCAGGAGGTCCGCAATGCCCAGCTGCTGGGCGATGGGCTGGAGCTTTTTCCGCATGTCCCGGTAGTCCTTCCCCGCCAGGACCAGGGGAAGATAGATGTTGTCCTGGAGGGAGAAGGTGTCCAGGAGATTGAAGTCCTGGAAAACAAAGCCCAGGTGGGAGCGGCGGAACGCCGCCAGGTCCCGCTCCCGGATGTCCGAGAGGGCCCTGCCGTTGAGGAAGACCTCTCCGGCGGTGGGGCGGTCCAGGGCCGCGAGGATGTTTAACAGGGTGGTCTTGCCGGAGCCGGATTCGCCCATGATGGCTACGTATTCTCCGGGCTCCACGGAGAAGTTTACGTCCGCCAGGGCCGTGACCTGGCTGCCGCCAAAACGGGTGGTGTAGATTTTTTGCAGGTGCTGTACTTCCAATAATGACATGTCGGCGTCCTCCTCTGGGGTGTTCTGTTGGATTGTGAGACGATTATAGCAGGTTCCGGGGGAGGCGTGCCATGGTTTTAGCTTACAGTTTTGGGGCCGTGGCTTACATTTTTGTAAGATTGGGGGAAATTCGCCGGGGGTTGCACGGGGACGTGCAATTTTGGCGCGGGGGATTTTACATTGCGGGGGTGAAATCCATGTTTGTTATTTTTGTGGACAAAAATCAGCTTTGTGTCCGCCAAAAGGAGACGCTGACCAGCGGGAGCGTGAATGTGTATCAGGCGCGGTTTTCGTTTTCAAAGGAGTGGGACGGTCTGGAACGGACCGCCTTTTTTGCGGCGGGAACGGCGCGGGCGGCGGTCCCGCTGGGGGACGACGGGGGCTGCGCCGTGCCTGGGGAGGTGCTGAAAGCGCCCTATGTCCGGCTGCGGGCCGGGGTCCGGGGGACCAGGGGCGGCGAGACCGTTCTGCCCACCGTTTGGGCCGATCTGGGGCTGATTCTGGAGGGCGCAGACGGGGACGGCGGCGGGGAAGGCGCTTCCGACCACAGGGTGCTGACCGGGCGGAACCTGGAGCGGCAGCATCCGATCAGCGCGATTGAGGGCCTGGCGGCGGAGCTGGCGAAGATACCGGCTCCGGTGGAGGCCATGACGAATGAGGAAAGGGGCCTTTATTACCATGCCTGAAAACTGCTCGAATAATCCCAGGGACTGCCCTTATCTGCCTCGGATTGAAGCGCTGGAGGTGGAAGCGGCGCACAACAAGGACTCCCACAAGGAGTTTTACGCCCGCCTGGACGCGTCCCACACGTCGGTGGCGGTCATTGAGGAGCGGCTGAACCAGATCAAGGAGGACACGGAGGAGATCAAGACCTCCCTCCAGGCGCAGAAGGACGATGTGCGGGAGCTGCGGGACAAGCCTGGAAAGCGATGGGAGGGGATCGTGGATAAGGCCATTTGGGCCGTCTGCGCCGCTGTGATTGCCTTCCTGCTGGGGAAAGTTGGGTTGTGATGGGCCTGACGGGCACGCAGGGGCTGTTGGTTCTGGCAGCGGCCCTGTTGGCGCTGGTGCTTGGCATGGGCTTGGGGGCCTCTCTTCAGAGCACAGCCGCCAGCCAAGGGAAGCGCCTTGCGGAGGAAGAACGGCCCTCCCTGCCGAAAAGGCGGAAGACCTCCAATGTTATTCTCCTGGTCCTGGGGCTGTTTGCCCTGGTGTTTATTGTGGCTATGACCGTCATCTTCTGCGTCAAGGGCGCGGTGCCGGATACGCTCATACAATATACACTGGGGGCCGGGGGTGTGGAGGCTTTGCTGCTGGCGGGGATTAAGATTTCGAAGGTCCGGGCAGGGGGCAGACCCGGAAAAAGGGAGGACGATTGTGGATAAGAGCATTACCAAGCGGCTGGGGAATCTCCTCAGCGTGAAGTCCCTGGTGACGCTGACGCTGACCGCTGTGTTTGCCTATATGGCGGTGGTGGGAAAGATATCTCAGGATTTTATGACGGTTTACACCGTGGTCATTGCGTTCTACTTTGGGACGCAGAGCCAAAAGGTCCAGGATAAGCTGGACGGAGGCGGCAATGAGTGAGCGGCTTTTGAGGACGGCCCAGAGGGAACTGGGCACAAAGGAGTTCCCGCCAAACTCTAACCGGGTCAAGTACAACACTTGGTTTTACGGGCGGGAGGTGTCCGGGGCGGCATATCCCTGGTGCATGGTGTTCGTGCAGTGGTGCTTCAATCAAATTGGGGCGGCGGAGCTGCTGCCCCTTCGGACCGCCTCCTGTGGGTCGCTGATGCGGGCGGCGAAAAAAGCCGGGCTTTGGGTCGAGGAGGATTTCCGGCCCTGCGACGTGGTGATCTACGATTTCCATGGCAATGGAAGCACGGACCATACCGGCATCGTAGAGCGGGTGACGGATTCTGGGGTGGTGGCCATCGAGGGCAACACCAGTCAATTCGGAAGCCAGAGCAACGGTGGCGAGGTATGCCGGAAGAATCGGAAGAGGCGGCAGATCGTGGGCGCGGTGCGCCCCAGATTCGAGGAGGACGATATGGATATCAGCAAGCTGACCGATGCGGAGGTGCTGAAGCTGGCGGAACGGATGCAGGAGGTTTTGGGCAGGCGGACCGTCAGCCCTAAGCTGGCGGCGGAGCTGGCGGAGGCCAAGGCCCTGGGCGTCACCGACGCTTCCAACCCCGGCGCGTTCTGCACACGCGCCCAGGCGGCGGTCATGACGCTCAGAGCCTCGAAGAAGTAAGCAAAGGGACCAGGAAATGATTCCTGGTCCCTTCAGGCATTCTCTTCTTCCGCCATCGCCTTATTAATAGCTTCGTTTATAAATTTATTTGTAGACATTCCCTTATTTTTTGCAAATTCCGCTATAATTCGACGCTTGCCCTTTGGTACAATAACGTCAATCCGGTCATACGCCTTTTTGTTATACCGGGCGGTTGCCTCTTGCTGGGCTTTCGAATTTGCCATTCCCACACCTCATTTCAGGGTATGGAAATTATACTTGATACTTATGGAAGTATTGTATAATTCCATAAGTATAGTTTCGTCAATAACGCCAATTTCTATCATTATGGAATTATAGTATACTGAAAAGCACCGGACGGAAGCCGTAAAACTCCCGCCCGGTGCATAGCCCCTCTGTTAATGGGGAACCTATGGAAGCATGTCTAGGGACTGTTCACATAAGTTGGGTTGTGCTATAATAAAGGGATGAAATTA